>JAILGP010000220.1 GCA_024696635.1 Eubacterium sp.
GAAGAGTGTATTGGATGTTACATGACTGCTGGGCTTATACAGGACACTGCGCCTATTATACAGCAGCAGGATGTGACAGATGGAAGACACTCTGCCATGATTGCCCTAAGAAGGGGGAGTATCCTATCAGTCTGTTACTTGAATACAGATGAAATCCCAGAGTTTGTCTACAGACTTAAAGTTAAAGGCGGCCTTACAGGACCTGCCCAGGTATTTGGAAAATATAACACAAGCCCTCTTAATAAGCTCAAGATGGACCTTTACTATATTACAAACTATTCGATTCTGTTAGACCTTCAGATCCTGTTCGAAACAATCAAGATACTGGTTCAGAAGAAAAGCACTGAAGGATTCAGTGAGCAGAGGCAGGAAGAGATGCATGATGCAGGTGAGAAATAGTGATCGGACTATTTGAAGTTATGAAAATAAGGTGGCAACGAATTGTCGCAAATATTATAAATAAGGATTGACGAGATGTTATTATCAATTTGCGTCCCTTCCTATAATCGCCCTGAAGAATTAAAGCGGTTATTGGAGTCTATTGATTCAACAAAATATGCTAAAGAAATAGAGGTTATAATCCAGGAAGATAAAGCGCCAAAGCGCCAGGAAGTCCGCGAGGTAGTACAAGACTTTATTGACATCAGGAACAAAAATGGCTACGAAATAAAATACTTTGAAAATGAAGAAAATTGCGGATATGACAAGAACCTTCGAACTCTTCCTAAAAGAGCTACAGGCGAGTACGTCATGTACATGGGGGATGATGACATGTATGTACCAGGTGCCCTTGACGAGTATCTTGATCTCTTGTTAAAAGAAAAGCCGGGCTACATCCTTAGAAGATATAGAACAATCCACAAAGATAATAGTGTTGAGGAATATCGCTATTCAAAAGAAAACGTATTCTTTAGGCCGGGAGAAGATGCTTACGTGGAACTCTTCAGAAGAAGCCTGTTCATATCAGGATTCACCTTCAGAAGAGGACTCTTTAGTGATTATGATTGCGATATATTTGATGGAACCCTGCTCTTCCAGCTATACATCCAGGCAACAATATGCCTTACAAGCAAATCTGCATACTTTGATATTCCTATAACTCAGCAGATTGAGGGCGGAATTCCCTATTTTGGTAAAAGCGAAAGTGAAAAAGGCCTATATACTTCTGGAAGTAACACAGTAGAAGGAAGCCTAAACTTCATGCGCCAGGTAATATATATGGCTGAAAAGCTTGATGAGAAGCTAAACGTAAGCTGCAGTCAAAAAATAATAGAGAGCTATTCCAAGTATTCGTATGGCTTCCTGCTGGAACATAGAGACGATGGTGTAAAAACATATAAAAGATATGCAAAAGGGCTCAAAGAACTTGGCTTTGCATGTACTTCGTATTTTTACATCTATTACTATCTGCTTCTAATATTCGGCAAAAGAGGCTCTGCAAAGATTATCATGTTTTTGAAAAAAATCATAGGGAAAACACCAAGACTTTGAAGAAGCATGTTATATGTCAAAAAATAACTGCCTTAAAAATGATGTGGTATAATAGGCGGTGGCCTAAAAATGATTTATCATTGAAAAAGAATTTAAGGGTGATGAGACAAGCTTGGAAATAATTCTAAGCTCGTTGTAGTATTCTTACGTAAATGTGAAATAGATTAAGGTGGAGATAGAAGGAGTATGTGCTCAGGAGAAACAATGTTTATGGAATATATCCGAATGGTGGTTAGGGCATCATACACAATTATACCTGATGAAATTTATATAAAATGGATATTTCGTAGAAGAATGGGATACAAGCTGAATTTGAAAAATCCCCAGACATTCAGTGAAAAACTTCAGTGGATAAAGCTTTATGATAGAAACCCATTATATACGACTATAGTTGATAAGTATGCAGCCAAAGACTATATTTCATCAAAAATCGGTAGTAAATATGTTATTCCAACTATTGGTGTATGGGATAAGTTCGAAGATATTGATTTTTCTAAGCTTCCACAGAGTTTTGTATTGAAAACAACACATGATAGTGGCGGAGTAGTCATTTGCCAAAACAAAGATGAGCTGAACGTAGACGATGCTCGTAAAAAGCTGACTAAATCACTTAAGCATAATTTCTATTTGAATGGAAGAGAATGGCCATATAAGAATGTACCTAGAAGGATAATTGCTGAAGAGTACTTAGAAGATAAGAAAACAAAAGAACTTAGAGATTATAAATTTTTTGGCTTTAATGGTAGGGTAAAGGCTATGTTTGTGGCAACAGATAGGCAGAAGCGTCCTGAGCCATGCTTTGACTTTTTTGATGAGTCTTATAATCATTTAGATA
>JAILGP010000225.1 GCA_024696635.1 Eubacterium sp.
TATTATTATAAGTTGATTATCATAAAATTACTTAAATATGAAATTTACTTAATGAAAAATGTTATAATTTTTAAGTGTATTTTTATGCAAATTTTTGCTTTTTTGCCTGATAAAACTTGACGTTAAAGTATATAAATTATAAAATTTAGATATCCATACTATGGTGTACAAGTATGAATAAATGTTCGTATGAGAGGGGTATATTTGTGTGGATTTTATTATTGGGAGAAAGGTATGAAGCGTATTAAAAGAAATATGGCTCGTTGCCGCAAATGTAATGATATTATTGAATCAAAATCCAGAACCAAGATAGTAAAATGTTCCTGTGGCAGTATCTATGTTGAAGGTGGAAAGTATTACATTAAACGTGGCGGCAATATAGAAGATATAGATGAACTGAGTGAATATGAGGAAGTTTAGGAGATGGCAAATTGGTAAAAGGTAATATAGCTATTTTGGTGGGTCAGGCTGATGAAGAGTATCAGCAGGGATTTATACATGGAGCTATGAAGAAGGCGTTTGAACTTGGTTATTCGGTTTCTGTTTTTTCGATGTATATAAAATACCAGAATACCAAAGAAAGAGAGATTGGAGATTCGAATATTTTTAAGCTGGTTAATTATGAGCTTTTTGACGCGATTATTATTATATCAGATAGCATTCAGACTCCCGGTCTTTCAAATCAAATAGAAGAAAAGCTTTATGAGTCCTTCAAGGGTCCTGTTTTAACGATTGATTCAGAAAGTAAATATTTTCCAAGTTTTCAAACTGATGGATATAGAGCTGCGTATAAACTTATATCTTTTATGATAGAAAAATGTGGATTATCTGATATTGCATATCTTACTGGCAGAAAAAATCATATACATTCGAAAAGAAGACTTGAAGCTTATATAGATGCAATGAAAAATCATGGTCTTAGTGTTTCTGATGATAGAATTTTATATGGGGATTTTTGGTATACCAGTGGTGTTGGTGCAGCTGAGGAATTACTTAGAAATAGAGATAATATTCCGGAGGCTGTAGCCTGTGCAAATGATTGTATGGCAATAGGTCTTGCGGATGAACTTACAAGAAAGGGACTTAGGATTCCAGAGGATATAAAGGTTGCGGGTTATGGTTCTTCTTTAGAAGGCTATGAAGCTCCGAAGAGCCTTACATCTGTTGCAGTTGATTCTAAATATTATGGTGAATCTGCAATGGAAAACATATTAAATATGTTAAATGGACAGGAAGTGAAAGCCCCGAAATATGAACCGGAAATATTTGTTGGAGAAAGCTGTGGTTATATAGATCCTAATTTTAGTAGAAGGATTTCTTGCAGAAGTAAATGGATGGCTGATGCTTCTGACGAGGGTTATTATTCAATTCATAATACACTTCTTCAGGACATGCTGAGTAAGGATAATCTGGACGATTTTCTTAATAGCGTATATGAAAATATATATCAGCTTAAGGATATAAAAAAGTTTTCTATTATGCTGAATGATCTTTGGTTACTTCCGGAATATATGTGTGAAAAGGAATTTCCAGATGTGGGTTATAGTAAGCATGTATTAAATGCTCTTAGTTTTGATCGGGATAATAATGATGAACTTATTTTAGGAATTGATAAGATAATTGATTCTGAAAAAGTATTCCCATCATATGATGAAGATAATCCGGCTGGATATATTTTTACTCCATTATTCCATGAGAATAATTCTCTTGGATACGCAATGGTTAGCTATGGGAATGAACCTAGAAGCTATGATGAGGTATATAGGCTGTGGATTACAGAGGTTTGTGAAGGTCTGGAATGTCTTAGACGTATTCAGATCATACATGCTCTTAAATCTAAAATATCAAGTCTGGAAAGTATTAAGTTCAGCGTTGCTGGCAGAGGCCAAAGTGATTCTCAGAAAAAGCTTTCTGAGGCTGATATAATGGAAATCAATGAAGTTGACAGACTTATAGATAATAATGAGTTTAAATATCATTTCCAGCCTATTGTAAATGCAACTGATGGTAGTATTTATTCCTATGAAGCACTTATGAGAAGTGGTTCTGAGTGGAAAATTTCTCCTCTTCAGATTATAAAGGATGCAGGATACCTTGGTAGATTAGGCGATATTGAGAAAGCTACATTTATGAATGTCTTGAAAATTGTAAGTGATCACAGGTCTCTTTTTGAGCAAAGAAAAGTCTTTATAAATAGTATTCCAGGGCTTAGTCTTGAGGCGGATATACAAAAACAGATAGAGAAAAAGCTTTTGGAATTTTCTGGATGTGCAGTTGTTGAGCTTACTGAGCAACATGAGTTAAAGGATGCTGAGCTTGAAAGAATAAAGGCGCTTTATAATAAGCTTGGTGTAGGTATAGCTGTTGATGATTATGGTACAGGTTATTCAAATGTAAGTAACCTGCTTAGATATATGCCTGATATTGTTAAAATTGACAGATCTCTTCTTACTGAGATTCAGAGTAGTTCTCAGAAACAGCATTTTGTTCGTGATATTATTGAGTTTTGTCATGGGAATAATATTTTGGCTCTGGCTGAAGGTGTGGAAACATTAGAGGAACTGAAAACTGTAATCAGATTAGGAGCTGATCTTATTCAAGGATATTATACAGCAAGACCTTCTGAGGTGATCATAGATTCAATTGATGATAAAATAAAACAGGAAATTGTATATATTCATAATTCTCTTAAGGATGGCAGTGGTGAAAGGGAATATATTGCAGGAAGGGTTAATCGTATTTCTGTAAGTAATCTGATTAAGGATAATAAATCTACAATTATTCTTGGATCCAAGAATGCTACATTTAGAGATATTACATTGGTCGGTACACCAGGACTTAGGTCAAAGCTTAATATAATGGTTTTAGAAGGCTATGATGGAAGGGTGACGCTTGAAAATGTATATCTTGCTCATACAAAGGGAAGACCTTGTATTAATATTGGAAAGAATTGTAAACTGAATCTAAGACTTCTTGGAAATAACCATTTGGTAGATGGAGGAATCAGGGTTCCGGAATCCTCGGTTCTTACTATAGAAGGAGAGGGGTCGCTTTCAATAATAAATGAAACAAATAATTCCTATGGAATAGGTGGAGATTTAGATAGTGCAAATGGAATCATAAACTTTTATCAGGATGGAGAAGTTCGTATTGAAGCTATAGGACAGAAGACTGTTGCTTTAGGTTCTGGACTTGGAGGTCCTATTACTATTAATCGTGGTAAATATGATATCAGAGTTAGTGGTGATGAAGGAGTAGGAATAGGTGCTGTTTCAGGAAATGTAGACCTTAGTATAAATAATTGTGCTGTTACTGTTGATATATCAGTCAACAGAGGTGTGTGTGTAGGAAGTCTCAAGAATGATTCTGATATTCGGGTCTGGGATTCTTTTATAGAATGTAATGCTAATGGAAAACAGGTTGTTGCTTTGGGATCAATAGAAGGGGCTCGTTCCAAGGTTGATATTCATGATATGGGAGCTTCTTTAAATCTAAATGCTGACAAGGGTGTTGGGGTTGGATGTTTTGATGGAACAACAGATTTTGTTGTCATGGCATCTGCATTCAGGTTCACAGGAAAGGGAGATCAGCTCTATGTATATGGAGGACAGAACACGGATACAAATGTCAGTTTCACCAATTCGGATGTGAATATTGATGTAAAGAGTCAAAATGGTGGAATATCCAAAGCACCAGAAGAAAACATCAATGTAACATATGGCAGATATAGAGTTATTCTAAACGATGATATAGTGTCGTGAAATAATTAAACAAAAGAGATATAAATAAAAGAGATATAAATAAAAGAGATAGTGATGTGGAATAATTGCTGTATCGTATTACTGTATCTTATTATTGAAACAAGGAATTTGTTATGATATAATTTCGTTTAGCTGTTTTATGTTGAATTATCAGTTTTTCTGATTTTTAACAATTATATAAACACAAAAAAGTAGAAGGGAGATAATGAAATGTATCTTGAAATTGAAAAGGTAGTTGGTAGAGAGATTCTTGATTCAAGAGGTAATCCTACAGTGGAGGCTGAGGTTTATCTTATTGATGGAACTGTAGGTAGAGGAACTGCTCCAAGTGGTGCATCTACTGGTGAATTTGAGGCACTTGAGCTTCGTGATGGCGACAAGGGTCGTTATCTTGGAAAGGGTGTTCAGAAAGCAGTTGAGAATATTAATACAACTATTAATGATGTACTTGTTGGTATGGATGCTTCTGATACATATGCAGTTGATGGAGCTATGATCAAGGCTGATGGTACAAAGGATAAGTCAAATCTTGGTGCAAATGCAATCCTTGCTGTATCTATTGCAGCAGCACGTGCAGCTAGCATCGCACTTGACATTCCTCTTTATAGATTCCTTGGTGGTGTACAGGGTAATAAGCTTCCAGTTCCTATGATGAACATCCTTAATGGTGGTGCTCATGCTGATAGCGCTGTTGATACACAGGAATTTATGATCATGCCTGTTGGTGCTCCTTCATTTAAGGAAGCTCTTAGATGGTGTGCAGAAGTATTCCATAAGCTTAAGGCTTTAATCAAGGATATGGGTGATGTTACAGCTGTTGGTGATGAAGGTGGTTTTGCTCCTAATCAGTTAAAGAGTGATGAGGAAGCTATTGAGAAGATTCTTGAGGCTATTAAGGCTGCAGGATTCGAGCCAGGTAAGGACTTCATGATCGCTATGGATGCTGCTTCTTCAGAGTGGAAGAGTGAAAAAGGTAAAGGCTTCTATAAGCAGCCTAAGTCAGGTAAGGAATTCACATCTGATGAACTTATCGCTCACTGGGAGTCACTTGTAAACAAGTATCCAATCATCTCTATCGAAGATGGTCTGGATGAAGAGGATTGGGAAGGCTGGCAGAGAATGACAGCTAAGATTGGTAACAAGGTTCAGCTTGTTGGTGATGATCTTTTTGTTACTAACACAGAGAGACTTTCAAAGGGTATCAGTCTTGGAGCTGGAAATTCTATCCTTATCAAGCTTAATCAGATTGGTTCTGTATCTGAGACTCTTGAAGCAATCAAGATGGCTCATGCAGCTGGATATACAGCAATTTCTTCACACCGTTCAGGTGAGACAGCTGATACTACTATCGCTGACCTTGCTGTTGCTCTTAACACATGTCAGATTAAGACAGGTGCACCTAGCCGTTCAGAGCGTGTAGCTAAGTACAATCAGCTTCTTCGTATCGAGGAAGAACTTGGTGCTTCAGCTTACTACCCACAGATGGGCGCATTCCACGTAGTTAAATAATTAAATAGTTAAATAATTTAACAATTAGATTATTAATTTATTAATGATAATTATTTATTTTAAATAGTGTCAAAGTCAATATTATTAGCTGCT
>JAILGP010000005.1 GCA_024696635.1 Eubacterium sp.
GCATCATCATATAATCGAATAAGATTTCCCAGTCCATTCATACATTGGAACATTCCTGTTACAGTACATTTTTCTTTAGTCCCATCAAAGTCTATCTCTATCGTATCGCCTATCTCCAGTCCAAAGCTTTCTGCTACGGACTTTGTAATTGCTATCTCATTCTTGTTTTCAGGAGCACTTCCCTCTATCATTTCATAGTCACCAAATCTATCGCCTACCACCTGAAGAAATGAATAACTATAATCTTTTCCATTAAATGTAAAAGGATATGTGAATATCGTATCGTTATATACCTTTGCAGACATTCCTTCTTCACGTAGCCTCTCTTCAACCAGTTTTAGATAATCCTCATATATTTCCTTGCCATGTTCAAACTGCGAGAAGTAATCTACCGATAGTTCATTCTTATCTCTTATATCAGAACTCTCAAGTTCATCCGGATACTTATCAATCAGTGAGTCTATGTCCAGAACACAGGAATCTTCATTATCAAGATATAAATCTGATGGATGACTCATAATAGGAGCAAAAGCAGGACTGTCAAGTGTTGCTGTAAAGTTTGAAAGCACCAGAAGGAACAATGTACATATTCCAAATGAAATAATTATATTAATATATTTCTTAGGACTGCTGATAATGTCATTCCAGGAAAGATATGAATAGTTCTTCGTATGACTCCTGCTGATTCTGAGTCCTCTCTTCTTTCCGAATCTCTCTCCGGTTTCTCCACTTCTTATAGCATCCACAGGAGTCATCTTCTTTACCTTACCAGTAGAAACAAATGCCATCCATACAATGATAGTAAATACTAAAACCGTTCCTAAGATATTAACTGCATTTCCATATGAATTACCCAAAACCATATTTTCAGAAACACTTTTAAGAAGAAGTCCTCCGAAAGGAAAACTAATAAGGAGTCCGATAATGGCACCCATAAGAGCCATAGCAATATATTTAACAAGGTACAGCGTTCTGATCTTAAAGTTCCTTATTCCAATAGCCTTCATAACTCCGATTTCCCTAAAGTCATCCTGAATCGTAAATCCTATGGAGAACTTAAGGATTACAAATGATACTATAATGAGACAAATGCTGAGTATTACTATTATAAATGCCACCATGAGTTCAACTATCCTTGTAAGAGTCAGCATACTTACAGGATAACTACCTTCATTCCCTTCCATATCCCCAATCTCACTGCTAATCGCCTCTATATCGGAAGACTTAATATATACACACTGACTCATCTTATTCTCTGCTTCTGCAGAATCAAAATACTGCTTTGCATCAGCATCATTCATGAAGAATCTGTAACCGCCCGTTATCTCCGATCCGAGGAATACATCCTTAAGCGGTCCATCTACTATATATTCCTTATCTTCTTTACCAAGTGTAAGGTATATCTTATCTCCATCCTCTACATTAAACTTATTCATAAACTTCTTTGATAGATAGATATGTCCTTCAGGAATCTTGGTTATAGCATTATTGTCTTTATCAAAGAGCTTTATGTATGTACTTTCCGGAGATTCAATCATGATCATTCCGTTCCAGTCAAACTTCTTACCGGTTTCAGATTTTACATATTCATCATATGTAAAAAATGAATCTACCTCATAACTATCAATCGCCCTTGCTTCATCCAAAACCTTTCGCATCTTTGAATCATCTTTTCCGGCATTAGCAATTATAAAGAAATCATTATATTCACCCAGAGCCTGTTCAAGAAAGTAATTCATTCCATTTATCACTGATATTACATTATTAAGACCACTTGCTACAAAAGTCGTCGCCAGGATAATGAAGAGAAAAAGTATGATATTCATCGTTTTACTTCTCTTCAGATCCTTCTTTAAAATCTTTAGAAACATCATTTTCATCCTTTCCAGATATTCTTAATTTACATATGCATTTATATACCATCGGCCACATGGTAAATGCTATTTTCATCTTATGGATGAATAATACAACTTTAATTATTAAACAATCATTAAATGTGAATACTGAGTTCATGCTGTCAAAAAAATAGCAGACTCCTCGAAATCTTGTTTTCAAAGGAGTCTGTTCTTTTTTGACAATATGAGACGAAGCCTCATCTTCGCTGAACTCACGCTTTTCTGACAACTACTGTCACCTTGAAGATATCTTCTTCTTTTTCAACAAAGACATCTCCATCCATCTTGGTCATTAATTGTTTCACTATATATAACCCAAGGCCATTTCCCTGAATATTACTCGTGTTACTTCCTCTGTAGAAAGAATCAAAGATATTATTGATCTCTCCTTCTTCTAAAGTGCATCCCGTATTTTCCACAGTGATCAGCTTACAGTCCTCTTCTTCGCTGAATGAAATGCTGATCTTACGACCATCTCCATACTTGATGGCATTCTCCATCAGATTCTGGAGAACTTCGATAAGTCTATCCTTATCTCCTGAAAGTAAGCAATCTTCATATTCATCCATAATGAACTTAGTATGAAGAACGCTTAGCTTGTCACTATAATAAGCCCCTATACTGTCCATAACTTCAGACATATATAAATCACCAGAATTTACATCAAATTCCATGAATTCTTCTCTGGATACCCTATATATCTCATCCACATAAGTCTTTATTTCTTCTATTTTTGACATAATGCCGCTTAAGGCTTCCTGTTTTTCTTCCTCTGTTTCATAGATTCCTTCCTGCAAAGCTTTGGTATAAAGCTGTATAGCCGAAAGTGGAGTCTTAATATCATGTGAAAGAGATAGAAGCATGGTCTTT
>JAILGP010000086.1 GCA_024696635.1 Eubacterium sp.
CCTGGACTTATCTGTCCACTAAGAACAAGTTCAGCCAAAGGATCTTCTATATATTCTTGAATAGATCTTCTAAGAGGTCTGGCTCCAAATTTCTTATCATACCCTTTTTCAAAAATGAACTTTTTGACTTTTAGACCATATCTCATCTTTATGCCTGTATTTGTAAGAACTCTATTCTTTAATTCATTCAGCATAATTCCAGATATATCCATAATCTCATCTTCATTAAGTGGTCTGAAAACAATGATATCATCCAAACGGTTAAGAAATTCAGGACGAAAGGCCTGTTTAACCTCTTCCATAACCCTGTCCTTCATATCATTATAGCTTGTTTCTTCACTATCATCAGTTACAAAACCAATTGACTTAGGATCAATAATTCTATTTGCTCCAAGATTAGAGGTCATTATTATAATACAATTCTTAAAATCAACCCTCCTACCCTGAGCATCGGTTATTATACCATCATCCAGCACTTGCAAAAGAACATTAAATACATCTGGATGAGCTTTTTCAACCTCATCAAATAGAATAACGCTATAAGGATTAGTTCTAACCTTTTCAGAAAGCTGACCACCTTCATCATAGCCAACATATCCAGGCGGTGAACCAATCATCTTGGAAACACTATGTTTTTCCATATACTCAGACATATCGACCCTGATAAGGCTCTTCTCATCACCAAACAAAGCCTCTGCTAACGCTTTAGAAAGCTCGGTCTTTCCAACCCCAGTAGGTCCAAGGAATAAAAATGCGCCAATAGGTCTTTCAGGACTTCTAAGACCAGCCCTACTTCTCCTTACAGCATTAGCCACAGTGGTTACAGCCTCATCCTGACCAATAAGTCTTTTATGAAGTTCAGTATCAAGCTTCATAAGTCTGGTCTGTTCTTTTTCATTTATCTTATTTACAGGTATTTTTGTCCAAACAGATACAACCGAAGCTACATCCTCCTGACTTACCACCTGCATTTCAACAGAATCTTCCTTAAGGGTTAAACTACCAAATTCATCTATATCTAAAGGAATGTTTTTGCCGTTATCCTTAAGAGCCTTTTTCTTATCAAGCTTTCTTTTTGACTGATTAAAGGCCTTAATATCTCCCGTTTCAAGATTCTCTTCCATCTGAAGAACAAGATCCTTTATTTGATCCGACTGTTTTAAACCATTACTCGCATAGGAAGAATCTCCAAAGCTTTGTTTTATATTTCCCAATTTTTTTCTGGAGCAGGCTTCATCCATAAGATCAATTGCCTTATCCGGAAGAAAACGATCATTAATATATCTTACTGACATATCAACTGCAGCATGAATAGCTTCATCAGATATAATAACATGATGATATTCTCCATATTTCTGACGAAGTCCTTCAAGAATTTTATAAGTTTCTTCCTTTGTAGGTTCCTCTACAGAAATAGGCTGAAATCTTCTTTCAAGAGCAGCATCCTTTTCAATATATTTTCTATACTCTTCTCTGGTTGTTGCACCTATAACCTGAAGTTCGCCACGTGAAAGAGCAGGTTTAAACATATTAGCTGCATCCTGGGTACCCTCAGCACCTCCAGCACCTATTATGGTATGAAGCTCGTCGATAAAGAGAATAACATTTTTAGAATTCTTAATTTCATCTATGGTTTGCTTGAGCCTCTCCTCAAAATCACCTCTATAACGAGTTCCTGCTATCATGCCAGAAATATCAAGTCTTAGTATTCTTTTTCCATTAAGTCCAGGAATATGACTGCCATCCGCAATAAGCTGTGCTATCCCTTCAACAATTGCAGTCTTTCCAATTCCAGGTTCTCCAACAAGACAGGCATTATTCTTAGTTCGCCTTCCCAATATCTGAACAAGTCTTTCTATTTCATTTATACGTCCAATGACGGGATCAAGATTACCAGCCTTAGCATCAGCTGTTATGTCCCTAGTAAATTTGTCCAGATTTGAAACCCCTTTAGAGCCACTATCCTTTGCCTTCTTCTCTCCTATTTTACCTTTTAAATATTTTTCGACATCACTCTTATTAACACCTGATGAAATAAGCGTATCCCAAAGCATACGGGTAAAAGAAATATTTTTCTTCTTGACTAAATCAGATATATCCTGATGAGCATCCAGCAAAATAGCACAAAGAAGATGTTCAGTTCCAATTTCTTGAGCCCCCATATCTTCTGCAACCTGTTCAGCTCTTTCCAAACATTTTTCGGTTCTAGAAGTAAAGCCCTTAGCAATTCGACCAGTCGAATTAATAAATCTATTTTCCTGCTGAATCTTTGAAGCAAGATTATGAATATCTTCTGTATCAATTCCATTAGTCGTAAGAACAGCATAAGCAAGCCCTTTACGAACTGTATAAAGGGAAATCAATAAATGTCTATCATCTGTATATTCACTTCTGACCTTCCTGGTCAGATCATATACAAGCTCCAAAACCTCTTTAACAATTTCAGATTTTTCTAATTTACTCATCATCTATCGCCTTACCAATATCATTTCTCATATACTTATTTTCAAATGAAACCCATTCTGTAGCCTTATAGGCATTAGCTCTAGCTTCCTTTAGATTTGCACCACGTGCTGTTACTCCAAGTACACGTCCACCATTAGTAACAACAACCTTCTTTTTACTTACCATTCCATTTACAAGCTCTTCCTTCTCAGCAAATTTAGTACCTGAGTGGAATGCAAAGTATCCCTGATCCTCATCAAATTTTTCAAGACCAGTAATTTCAAATCCCTTCTTGTAAGATACAGGATATCCATCCGATGCAAGCATTACACAAACAGCTGCACCATCATCAAATTCAAGATTAATCTTATCTAATGTACCGTCCACACATGCTTCCATAACATCAAGCATATCATTCTTCATTCTTGGAATAACAACCTGTGCCTCAGGATCACCAAAACGAGCATTAAATTCGAGAACTCTAGGTCCTTTTTCTGTAAGCATAAGACCACAGAAAAGAACACCCTTAAATTCTCTACCCTCACTTGCCATGGCTGAAATAGTTCTCTGATATACATTTTCCTCGCAGAATTTTGCAATCTCATCTGTATAGAATGGACTTGGTGAGAATGTACCCATACCTCCAGTATTAAGTCCAGTGTCTCCATCCCCTGCACGCTTATGATCCTGTGCAGATGTCATAGGAAGAATAGTTTTTCCATCAGAGAAACATAAAACTGATACTTCACGTCCAGTCATAAATTCTTCAATAACAACCCTATCACCAGCGTCACCAAACTTCTTGTCCACCATAATTTCTTTAATTCCAGCCTCTGCCTCTTCAAAAGTCATACAAATAAGAACACCCTTGCCAAGAGCAAGGCCATCAGCCTTAAGAACATATGGAGCCTCAAGAGTCTTAAGATAATCAAGGGCTTTATCTGCATCATCAAAGGTCTCAGAAGCCGCACAAGGAATATTATACTTTTTCATAAGATCCTTTGAAAAAGCCTTTGATGCTTCTATAATAGCAGCATTCTTTCTAGGGCCGAAGGTTTTAATTCCTGCATCGAGAAATGCATCAGCAACTCCAGCCGCAAGAGGATCATCAGGAGCAACTATACAAAAGTCAATTTCCTTTTCCTTTGCAAAGCTAACAAGAGAATCGGCATCCATAACTGAAATATCTACACATTCTGCAAGTTCTGCAATTCCTGCATTTCCAGGAGCTGCATAAAGCTTCTCACATCTTGGACTTTTCTTTACTGCCCATGCTATAGCATGTTCTCTGCCGCCGCCACCAACTAATAATACTTTCATATTCTGTTTCTCCTTATTTTACAGATTCTATATATTTTCAATCAATTATCTATATATTTTATATGCCACGATTATTCTATAAAATCAACCTTAAACCATTAATTATATAATAATTCTAAAATTATATTAGGATCAGGTATTTATAACATATTTATATAACTATATACTCATAAACACTTATAAATATTCATATTTTCATTCATATTTTCATTTATAATTTTATGTATGGAAAAGCTTCTTTGTCTGATACCTTGGTTCACAAGTAAGATTAACTCCAAGCTTCTTAAATACTCCAACATCAACCTGTGAAAGAATAACTGAACTATGAACCTCAAGTCCTGCCAGATTTGGAAGCTGAGCATATGCAGCCTTAGCCTCTGGATTGTTATTAGCTTCGATAGAAAGCGCAATAAGTATCTCATCTATATGAAGTAAAGGATTATGATTACCAAGATAAGTAACCTTAAGTTCCATTATAGGTTCAATCACCTGAGGTGATATAAGCTTAGCACTATCATCAATTCCAGCCAAAACCTTAAGTGCATTAAGAATAAGAGCAGATGATGCACCTAAGAGATCCGATGTTTTTCCAGTCAAAATACTTCCATCCGACATTTCCATGGCAGCAGCCGGATTTCCAGTCTCCTCTGCACGTATATTTGCAGCAGCCACTACCGGGCGATCACTAACTGATATACCCGCCTTTTTCATAAGGAGTTCAATCTTCTGAATTGCACTTTCTCCAGAATCTCCCTTTCGTCTATCGCACATAGCCTGATAATAACGTCTAATAATTTCCTGATTTGAAGCCTTCTTGCATGCTTCATCATCAATAATACAGTAACCAGCCATATTGACACCCATATCTGTAGGTGACTTATATGGGCTTTCCCCAGAGATTTTTTCAAACATTGCCTTAAGTACAGGAAATACCTCAACATCCCTGTTATAATTAACAACCGTTTTATTATAGGCTTCAAGATGGAATGGATCTATCATATTCACATCATTAAGGTCTGCTGTAGCAGCCTCATAAGCAAGATTAACAGGATGATTTAAAGCTATATTCCAAATTGGAAATGTTTCAAATTTTGCATATCCTGCCTTAACTCCTCTTTTCTGCTCATGATAAAGCTGACTAAGACAAGTCGCCATCTTGCCACTTCCTGGACCTGGTGCAGTTACAACAACAAGCGGACGAGTAGTTTCAATAAAATCATTTCTACCGAAACCTTCATCACTAACTATCATAGGAATATCAGATGGATAACCAGTTATAGGATAATGTCTGTACACCTTAAGTCCCAGAGCCTTAAGCTTCTTCTCATACGCTATAGCTGATGGCTGTTCCTTAAACTGAGTAAGCACTACGGAGCCTACAAAAAGACCATTATTTGTAAATGCATCAATAAGTCTGAGAACATCCATATCATAGGTAATACCAATATCACCACGAACCTTATTCTTCTCGATATCTCCTGCTTTAATAGCTATAACAATTTCAGTCTGATCCTTGAGTTGCTTAAGCATCCTGATTTTTGAATCCGGTTTAAATCCAGGAAGAACCCTTGAAGCATGATAATCATCAAAAAGCTTTCCGCCAAACTCAAGATAAAGCTTTCCACCAAATTGACTGATTCTTTCTTTTATATGCTTAGACTGCATATCAAGATACTTATCATTATCAAATCCTATCTTGTTCATACTATCCCTTTCTTTTTTTCAACCTCTATAAATATTTATATAAATATCAGCTTCTATGAATAATAATTTCTATAAATATTACTTTTATAAAATTCTCTAAAAAAAAATTTTTTATCTTATAACACGTTCAATATGATAACACTTTAAATATAATTTCACAATTAAAATCCCCCATTATAAATATAAAAATTACCACTTTTGCTTATATTAATACTTTTACCATAACAAAGGCCTTCTATTCCTTTAATTTCAAAAAAATCAAAACCCACAACCACCTAAATATGGCTGTGGGTTAAGTTTTTATATGAATAAAGCTTAATAGATATATCATAAATATTAAAATTACTGTTCTTCAATAATAGTATGTTCAGTTTTAACTATTGCTCTCGGAATAGAATCCTTAGAATTCTTCCAATCAGCTTCCTTATTACGATAATCATGCTTATCTATAAACCATGATACATCACCATTAACCCTGTTCATATTTTCAAAATAAACCTTATTAAGTGTCTGAAGGAACTCAGAGTACTGAGCCTGACTAAGGTTATCTGCACCCTTTTCATAAAGAATCCCATAATGGTAAGTACAAAAGCCCTTGCAAGAACCAAGCTTTTCTTTAAAACTACTATCCTTTTTCCACATATGAAAAATAGTATGAACATACCTGTCAAAAATAGGATCTATTCTCTGACACACAAAGCAATTAGCTTCCAGGTCTTCTATATATTTCACAACAGGTGATTTATCTTTTTTTCTAGATAAAAAGCCCTTGGAGGATGGATTATCCTTATCAGCAAGAGCTTTAAGTTCTTTAATAGTCTTGTTCATATGAGTATTTAGCATAAGAGCAACCCCAAGTTTATTCTTATCCTGATACATCATTTTAATATGTTTAGGACAGAATCCCAATTTATCAGTTTTCTCCCTATTATCGTCCTCCATATAACTAGGCCCCATAGTAAACTCAATAGCTGCCTTTTCAAGGTCTTTTGCCATTAAACATAAAGGACATTCTGAGTCAGCATCAAAGGCATCATTTACAGGTATGGTATATAACTGTTCTCCCATACATTCTCCTCTCTACTTATGCAAATAAATTAAAACTTACAGAGCATCTCACTCTTATTAACAAAAGGATTAATTTCCAAATTAATTTTCTTAGAATAAAAAACATAATACCTTATTATAAATATTTAGACAAGTATCAAAACAAGAGTCAAGCCAAATTAAAAGATAAAGTATTATGCCAAGACGATAAGGCATTGATGTAATAATTCTCCAATATAATATATATTTAAAAGCAAACAAAAAGCGCTGGAAACTTAAGCAACCCTCGATATACGCTTAAATCTCTAACGCCATGTTTGTTTTAAATACTATGTTTTGGTTTCAAACTAGTATATTGGAAATATACCAGTTTGGTTTCACCAACCATATTTACTGAAACTGAGAAATCCGGTTCAGCTTTAGCTGCAGCCTCTGAGACCTTCTTTAATTTGAATTTATAACAATTCATTAGCATCTCATTAATAAACTTAGTGGCTGCATCTTTATGATTCTTAGCTATAACTTGTTTTCCATCAGCTGTCGATTTACAGAAAAAAACAGCAGTTCCCATACAAAACTCCCCATAACATAAGTTAAAACTATAAATTATAACACTTTTCTTTATCTCTATTTTATATTCAGTGCCATATAGTCAATATTATTAAACTGAAAGCAGCTAATAATATTGACTATATGGCACTGAATATAAAATAGAGATAAAGAAAAGTGTT
>JAILGP010000098.1 GCA_024696635.1 Eubacterium sp.
ACCCTATCCTCAAACTGTTCAAATTCTGTAAATCCTATCAGATCAGACGGAAGATTAAGTGTGATTCCTCTAAAATCCACATCACTTCCTACCCTGTTTGTACCATATCCATAACTTCCTGAAACACCTAAAAGAATTATATGATTTCCAAGTCTGGGATTATCTCTGATAAAATCATATTCCGTTTTCTCTATATACTCTTTAAAATTCATTTTCTTTTACACCTAAATATTTGATTGCCTGCCTGGTTAACGGATTCTTTATTTTCTGATTTTTTCTGCTTATCTATCATAAATCACATACCATGATATATTCTTCACTGTTTTCATCTACTGTTTTAAAGCCGACTTTTTCATACATCTTCACGGCATAATTTGCCTTCTGAACTGCCAGAGAAGCTTTCTTATAGCCTCTTTCTTTCAGTAGCTCCAGCATTTTTATCATCAGCTTTGTACCTATTCCTTTTCCTCTATATTCCTTATATAGAGAAATCGCAAAAGATGGTGTGTCATCATCTACATGCCCATAATCATTCATTATACGCGTCCATACAGCACCGACAATTTTGCCACCGTCTTCAGCAACGATGCTGTAGTCAGCTCTTCCGGTACCGAAGTTCTCATAGTATATTTTTAGCTCCGGCAGCTTGATGATGTCTCTTGCCGGAGGTTCCACTCCCTCAGGAATGAAAATAGCTTCGTATAAAAAATCTTTTAGAAGATCATATTCAGTCTCTCTAATATCTCGAGTATGTATAATATTTCTCATTATCTAATTCCTTTTCGATAATAATTATCGACTCTTCGTTCTGACCAATCATTTCAACAGAAATCTTTCTTACCTTAGTTGAAAACACCTCGTCAATATCTCTTATCTCTTCATAAGCCGCTTCCATCTCTTCGTTTGTTGGAAGCTTACCAACTGTAATATGTGGCACATATTCACCCCCGATATCATATAACTTAAACTCATTCCCATATAACATATCATGAATTCTTTTTATAACATCAGCACCTTTAGTCAGGTATAGAGACAGATAGTTCCCCGACGCATCAGTATATTCATAATTCCTTAGAATCTATAATTCATCACAATTAAAACTCTCTGTCTTTAGGTCACAGTAATATCTCCCCCTTACCGCTGTAAACTTAAGAACGCAGTAGTCCGGATCAGTAACTCCCTTCTTGTAGAACATGGTATCCCCTTTTCTCCAGATCATATTCTTTGTTTCCTGATCTGTCAGAACTTCCATAGTTCCAATCAGCATGACCCCCTCATACTTGATCAGTCCTTTATGATAGAAATATATGCTGGCATTTGGATTATCCCGAAACTGCTTAACCCTAGCAGATGAAGTATTGGTGGAGAAGTAAAACACTTTTAATCCTTCTCTCTTCCTAGGCTTCAACATAGCTTTTACGTTTGGAAATCCCTCACCGTCAATCGAGCTTATAAAGCTTACGTTCTGCTTATCTATAAACCGTATTATCTTCTCTTTATCCATTTATTTTCCTTATCTATAATCCATTCTCCGCCTTTTGCTGGTCATTCATGATGAATAATTCATAGTTTTAATATCCTTGTACCTTATCCACCACATGCTGCAATGGTTTACTCTCAACAAAATTCATAAGATTCTCACAAAACTGATGAACATTCTTATCACGTGTATAGTCGAGTGTCAGATTTCCTGCTGAATGCGGTGTGATCAGAATATTCTTAGTTGTCCAAAGCGGGCTATCTTCAGGTAGCGGTTCTACCTTGAAAACATCAAGAGTAGCTCCGTTCCAGGAAGCACCTCATCCAATTGATCAACTGAATATATTTTATCATACACTGGATCTTGGTTCTTGCCAGATCTGGATACTCCTATAATCTCCGCAGGTTCAAATGCTTTTACCCTTTTTGCAAAACAGGTTCAAATGCTTTTACCCTTTTTGCAAAACAGGTTCCAATATCCCCCGTTCCCAGAACTGTAATATGACAATCCTTGAGCGATTTCTGCATTGATAAACTTCCCCACTCTCCCTGCAAAGACGAGGCATAAGTCAGTGTAAGTTTTCTCATCATCATAAGCGAT
>JAILGP010000106.1 GCA_024696635.1 Eubacterium sp.
GACGGTCTTATTACAGAGTGCTTCTGTGGAAACAGAATGAATTATCGCTGGTATCACCCAAACGGGTATCGAACATCGGACACTTGAAGAAGTATTTTGAGAAAATCGAAGCAGGTTCTTCTGATCGAAGCGACTGGGATAGCTTTTGGCAATTATACAAACCGCATAAAAGAGCGGGGCAAGTGATTTTGATAACTACAGGAGATAAAGTTGCTATAATGGGAGATTCCAAAGCGATTGGTATAAAGAATTTGCTTGTCATATATCAGGGTACAGCAGAGACAAAGGTTAAGGAGATGATAAAAAATATACCGTGTATTGCAAATTTACCGGAGACCAAGATGGGAGAGATTGAAAATGAATGAAAGATTTAGAATAGATTACAAAAAATATTTGGATCTGCTTCGAGATAATGATTACCTTGAACTATATGATTATTATTCGAGGGAAACATATATGGATATACTTGGTGTTGCCCGACAGGAGAATCCGCACAGTTCTTTTCTAAGATGGCTTTTGGATATTCATGGAGAGCATGGATATTCAAGTCAGCCCATGAGAAAATTTCTGGAAACAGTATGTCTTTTTAGAGAAAAAGTATATGGTGTTGGTTTGACAGATAAAGCAGATGGATTCTGGAAAAATACTGACAACATTCTTTCGTCAGATAACAGCGAGCTGTTGGAGGAAATACAATTTGGAAGGTATGAGATCCTAAATCAAAACATTGCAAATGAGATAGTCCTTAATAATCAGCGGCGAGCTGATATTTTTGGAGTGTTGAAGATTAGATTCCAGCGTGATGATTCAATCTGTTATCTTATAGTTCTTGTAGAAAACAAGGTGCATAGCCAGGAACACTATGGGGAGGCAAACATAGGTCAGACAGAGGCATATGTAAAAGATCTGGATAAAAAAGAGACCATCAGGAGCGTATTTGAGAAGCTGATGATGGATCCAGAGGGTGCAGATGACTGTAAGATTCTTAAACTGTTCGTGTACCTTAATGCATATAGGACTGATGATATAAAAAATGCCTTTCTTAAAATAAGGGATGGTTCGATAGAAAAGAAAGATGCCGTATATTTTGCAAAGTCCAGAGAGTTTATCACACTTAATTATCAGTATGTCCTTGATGGGATAATTGAGCCTCTTTATGGAATGAAAGGATGCAATGAAAATGTAACCGATAGAATTTACGATTATATAAGATGTTTGGGTCAATCACGTATTTCCTCTATATATGATCATAAACGTGATATTGAGGATGAGTATCTTATAATGGCTGTTTCCAACAGAGAACGTATGCTTGCGCTGTCATTGTTGGAAAAATATTATTCAATCATACTTCCCATTATAGAGTCTCTCTCTGTAACAACAGCCGATAATTATGGCGGATTCCTTCTGAATAATGATGACAGGGAATTTTGGGTTTCTATATCGAATCTATACAGGATGATGAAATTGCCAGAAAGAGAAGCTGATATAGGCTACAACGAGGCTTGCGAGCGTTTGACCAAGGTTGTTGCAACTGTGAATAAAGTCGGTAATACCAATAAAAGCAGAAAACATAGATATACATTTAAGGGGAATATATATGAATCATATACAGTGAGGTCCGTGGGGCTTCTTTGTAGAGATTTGATAGCTGATTTTGTTACCAGAAGTAAAAATAATGCGTCAGAACAAGAAGAAAAGCTGCAAGACTTAAGAAAAGAGATTCTATCATGGAATCTGAATTGGCTGAAAGAGGTTATTCTCTTTGACGATGAGGTAGAGGAGATTAACAGAAATGGAAGCTGTAATGTTTCGGGATGCAAATATCACACGGATGGAATTGGAGCAGATGGGTTTGCGGGTTCATTCTTTTCCTATATGGACATTCTGGTTAAGCAGAGTCGTGATAAACAGGATGACAGGCTAAAATCCTATGACAGAACATTTGACGAGAGTTCGCTTGGAAAAGATTATAAAATGGAAATATTGCTTGCGAACGGAAGGAAGGCGTATGTTGCAAAGTTTTGGGGTTCGGATGATTTGGAAAGATTAATCGAATATTTGGATAAGAAGGATTCATGCCACTACAAGGATGGAGTAAAAAAGGAATACTGAAAATACTGAAAACCGATTAGATGTACAAATAATTGCACATGGACTATGATATTATGATACCGTCAACAAAGACCGATAGTAAGCCGGAGGTGACGGTATCATGTTATGTTACGACATAAGACTACGTTATGCAGAAGAAAAAACAGTTTTTGAGAAATCG
>JAILGP010000113.1 GCA_024696635.1 Eubacterium sp.
AGGACCTTGGAGATAAACACCGGCGCTTTATCCCCATTATCCTTTTCCCCCATCAGCATAGTACCGGCAGCCCGGATGGAATTAATAATATTTTCCACCTCAGCATTACGCTCCCTGCACCTGATTTCCACCTCAGTTTCGGGAATATTCATTTTGTCCTTAACAAATAATTTCAATTATTGCCTCCATGACTATTTAAACAAAGCACCCAGCATAAAATCAATCAAATAGGAATAAGCGGTACATTTGCCTGAGTAAAATGCCAAAATATTTACCAGATTTCAAAAAACAGGCCTGCCAGCGGTGATAACACAATCATTATAACTGAAAATGTAAATGAAGAGACCGAAAGAAGGGTTGCTCTCTGGTCTGACGGAAACATTTCCTGCAATTTTGCTCCAGTCCTGATTTCAATGGCATCATCAGCCATAGAGGATAAAAATCCACCAAGGACCATAAGAATCGCAATACCCGTATGCTCCAGCAAAACTCCTGCCATAACACCAAGAGTACATATAATAAATACGCTTACATACCTGGCCTTTTTCGCCTTAACGATAAGCCTTGCTCCCACAATGCCACCAAGCTGCATGATAAAAAGGGCTGCTCCAAGGTAGAGATTATTTAATCCTGTATCCCTGATCTTGCTCTGCAAAAAGAAAAGCAGAAGTACATCAATAGCCCCCACAAATGAATTTAGAAACATAAGCCTCGTAGCTTTTGTATTCTTTCTCAGGAAATGTAAGCTATCATCAAAAAATCTTATCATGTTTTTAAATATAACCGAAAGGCTATTACTATTCAATTCCTTATTTAAGGTATTTTCTTCACTATCCACTCTTGCTTCCACTAATCTGGTGGTAAAGAATAACGTAATCAGATTCATAGCTGCACTTATAAGATATGCCCCTCTATAACCAATCATAAGAGCAACACCCGCGCACATAGTTGATATACCACTCACTACCCTGAAAATAATAAACTGATTGGAAGAATATCTCTCATAGCCTGATTCCTTGTTAAAAATCTTCATAGAATCATAGGCCAGAGCGTCCCCTGAACCTGATGCAAAATTATAAGACATAGCATGAAATGGCATAGAAAGACAAACCATGAAGAATCCATTTGAAAATGCCATAATAAGGTCACCTATTATCATCATAATGTTGCCCAGCATTAACATTTTCATTCTTCCATACACATCTGCAAGCATTCCTGATGGTATCTCACATATGAGACTTGTCAGATGAAATATGGTCTCTGCAAAACCAATCTGGGCCAGAGAAAATCCCCTGGCGGAAAGTATAGCAACCCAGGCACCGGTTATAGAAAGATTTCCCAGTACCCCTGTAAGATATAAAGTATATATTTGTTTTTTTAGATTAAAATTAGACATAAAAAAATCTCCTTATCAATTCATGAAATAATAAAACTCATAAATGATAGAGAGATAGTGCCAAATCCAAACCGACTATATAAAATGAATGAAAATATACTCATTTCCCTGAAAAATGGGCGCACTATCCCCCTAAAGGAGACCTGTATAACCTTTTTTCAGTTGAAGTAAAGTATTTTTCCAGTACATTTTTAACCTCATTAAATTTATAAATATTATATTTTTGACCATTCAAAAGCATTTTTATTTTAACATATATCTTTACCCTGTCAACAAAATTTGCCAAAAGGGTCTGACCCCTTTGGCAAAATAGATTGTGCACAATTGAATTTACCAAAAGGGTCTGACCCCTTTGGTAAATTATTCGCCTGGTTTGCCGCTTGGTTTTCCATCGCCATGACCATTGTCGCTATGCTGGCTTCCTTCTCCACTCGACGTACTAGCTGACTCAATGACTGTACCACTTGATTCACTACCCTCTGTGTAAGCCGCTCCATCCACATAAAGTGTATATCCATTTAAGTTGATGCTGTCTGTTTCACAGGTAAGTGAGCTTATATATGAATCTGCAGTAAGTGTCCAGGTTGAGCCATCTGAAAGTTCCACATAAACCTGTCCTGCCTGGCCATCAGAATTGATTGCTCCTTCAAATGTAGAAGCATCCGCCAGATAAAGGTTTAAAGAGGAAACATCATCCACCACTATGTCACCATTTATTTCCTGATCTGATGCATTTAATGTTACATTTCCACCATTACTTCCCTCAGTGCCCCAGCCTGCTGCTTCAGCTCTAAGGAATATACCCTCTGAATCCTCGTTTGTGATATCCACATCTGTAAGACTTATTGTTGCTACAGTGTTATTTACAAAGAATATATCACCATTCTTATTAGTTATACTTCCACCGTCCATGCTAAATGCAGCTGTTCCCTCATCTGCATCACCTGACATGGATTGATATATCATAACGGCCTGATAGTAAGCCGACTTATCGCTATTCTTTTTGTTATTATCAGCCACCAATGTAACATCATTTAGGGTTACTGAATTCTGTCCTTCAACCACAACTCCCTGAGATGCAGTAGATGTAAGACTTGCATCATTAACTGTAATATCTGCTGTGGAATAAATAGCAGGTGATCCAGTTCCTTCTGTTGTATATGAGCCACCAGTAACAGTCACGGTACCTCCACCTCTGTCTGAACGAATGGCTGCCGAAGAATTACCTGTTGTATGTATAGTAAGATTTGTGGCATTCATAGTTCCGCCGCCAGTTGTCATAAGGCCGCCTGAGCAATTTCCAGAGGTCTCGATAACTGAATCTGAAATATTAACCGTCGTCCCTTCTCCATAGGAAAATACACCATTTGCATGTGCTCCATCAGTTTCGACTATTATTTCTGATAAATCCAAGGTTCCACCGTTTGTTGCAAAAATTGCTGCATTTTCACCGTAGAAATCAGCTTCATCCCCGCTGGAATCTCCAGTCTTTACCACCTCAATATTTGAATATTCTGCAGACTGTCCATCTGCCTGGATAGCATGACCGCCATCACTTGAATCTTCTATCGTTTCATTTACGCTTATATCATCCTTGGAAATGTACCCTGAGGATGTCACAGAAGAAGTTTCTACTTCCTTTTCACTACTATCCGAAGCATCATCATTTTCTGAAGCATCACTATCTTCATCTGAGGAGCTATCTGTCTTGTCAGATTTCTTACCATCTTTCTCATCAGATGTATCGTCTGTGTCATCGGCCTTATCTGCATCTTCTTTATCCGACGTATCATCTGCATTTCCCGACGTATCATCTGCATTTCCCGACGTATCATCTGCCTGTTCCACATCGTCTGTCTCGACAATATCCTGGTCAGCCTTTTCTGTACTTTCAGCCACTTCCGACTTATCGTTACCTATCTCTGTACTTGACCCACAAGCCGATGTTGCTGCTGCAAAACCAAGAGCTAAAATTGCTGCGTAATACCTTGCATATCTGTTAAAATTCTTCTTCATAAAAATCATCCTCCTTTCAAATGATTCAATTTTTCTCACCATTTTGGTGAAAATTTGTTTTATTTGAAAGGTAATATAAACCCTGAAGCTGAATTAGAACTTAAAAATATATAAATTTGAAAATAATTAAATATTATTATCACAAAACTCTAGATATATCCAAATATTTCCACCATTTAACTCCAGATATATCCAACAATAGTATGTCCCTTATTTGATTTGAATTCATACCTTGTTCTGGTGAGTCCATCAAAATCCTCTACTTTAAACTTAAGTGGCTCATAAGACTCAAATCTCTTATTAAAATTGTCATTATAAATCCACACTGAAAATACCCAGTCTGCAATTACTATACCCACTAGCAGAATTCCCAGAGTAAGAAGAATAAAACCCTGTAAAAGTTTTATCACTTTAAATATTAGGGAGTTCTTAACAAGTTAATATCCTTATTTTACATATCAGGTTCAAATATAGAAACCTTTATGACATCAGAATTCTTTAGATTCGGAGTTTCTTTATTTCTACGTAAATAAGAATCAAAAAACTCAAGATGACATTTGCAAAGATTATTGTGAAACAGGTCTGGATCCAGTTTACCTACTACAGATTTAATCGGAATCATATGCTTTGCGTCAGCGAAACCAATATGCTTCATGTCCTTAAAGAGAACCTTGTATATTTTCTCTGTATGGCGAAGGTATACTCTTGTTACAACCTTTTCATTATCCTTACAGCTTATTTGCATAAATGGTTTTTTCTGAATATCATTTGTATAGTCTCCGAAAAGGCCGCCATCTATATTTATTCCACATACAAAATCTTTGTTTCTGGCACAAAGAGCGTAAGCCGTATCTCCACCCATAGAATGACC
>JAILGP010000122.1 GCA_024696635.1 Eubacterium sp.
TTCACTAAATTCACTTGCCTCAAGCTTAGTAATAGAAATCTGTTCTTTAACAATAAAGTCATCATAACTATATATTTCATTATTGCCTATATTTTTACCCTTATCATTGCCTTCATTATCAGAAACAGAGGAAGTAATATAATTCATATAAGCATATCTAAAATATCCACTGTTTTGAATATTTTGAATAATATGAGCATTATCAAAAAAGCCTATAAGCAATGCAATATCAACAAATAAAAATATAAATGAAATACCACCTGTAACAGTAAGTAAATACTTAGAAATTTTTCTAACTTTTTTACGCTTATGATGCCCTTTCTTTACCTTTGCCTTATCCTTAGAAGAAAATCTAAAACATTTATATATGCTAAGCAATAAAAATATAATAAATGATATAGCCAAAGCAAAAACGGCAAGAGCGACTAATATTGTACCACAAAAAGATGGTATAATTCTAGTATATTTATCAATAACATAAGAATCATCACCATTTTTAATAACAATATCATTATCAGTCATAACAAGACTTGCATCAGTATCAGATGCCACAGACTTATCTGAATGAGTAGCCTCTTTTTCATGACTCTGATCAATATCGCCAAACATATTGTCTACCTCACGGTCACTAGCGTCCCTCGCAGTTTCACGTGCAGCTTCAGAATTGGCCTGACTATCCACTCCATTATTTCCTGTAACAGCTTGATACTCTTCCCATTGACCATCTTCTTTTAGTTCAGGAATTATTTGATCAAGATCAGAATTATTATCCTCTTCCTGTACTACCTCATAAACATAGCCTGAAGATATTCCTGTGGCGACATTGGCATAAATATAATTAATAGCCCTGTCAGCCTGATCAGCAGAAAGATTTACATCATCCTGGGACATATAAGCATATAAATCATTAACATAGGATGAATATGCTTTATATACCTTCCCTTCATAAGAGAAGGTACCACTGGCAACACCAATAACTCTTGCCTCATCGCTATTAATATCTCCAGCATATACATCAAAAGAAATGGAACAAACAAATAAAACCGTCAAGACAACGGCAGATATAAAAAATAATAATTGTTTTTTATTATTTAACATTGTAGTGTTCTACTCCAAGGTAAAAAAATCAAAAAAAATCTAAAACCTTTAATTTAAAACCTTTAATTTAAAACCCTTAATCTAAAAGCCTTAATCTAAAAGCCCTTAATCTAAAAGCCCTTAATCTAAAAGCTGCTAGGCGACTAACGCCCAGCAGCATTCATAGTAAAGTAATTACTTATCTATGATCTATAACATTTATAGCAGGATCAATTACTCCACTATCCTTAAGGGTCTTTACCCAAGCAGCTGAAGAAACATCACCTTGAACAAAAAGAACTCCACCTTCAAAGTAACCCTTATATGTACCACCATTTGCTGTAAATGTAATTTCATCTGCAGTAGTAGTAATATTTCTAAATGTTACTCCGCCAAACTTAACTGTATAATTATAGCTTCCTGGAGCAAGCTTCATTCCAAGAAAAACATTAAATGCATCTTCATCAAAAGTAATATTTACATCTGTTGTACTATCTGTATCAGCAATATACTCTTCAAGAGTCTTATCACCAACATAAATTGTACCAGACTTATTAACAGCTTCCTTAGTAACATCATTAACTGTTACATCATGCTTAGCACCATCAGCTGTAAGTCCACCAAGAAGTGCACTAAGATCTTTACCAGCCTGAGTCTTTGAACCACTTGAAAGAACAAGTGTAAATGTTGCTTCAGCACCCTTCTTAGGAGAAATTAAAGTATAATTTACAAGATATCCTCTATCATCAAATGTATACTCTTCGCCATCTATTTTAACTGTTTCATTCTTAGCATACCAGTTATTGGTATCACCATACCACCAACCTGTTGAATCCTGTTTCCATGAACCAATTCCATCATATGTCCAATAGCCGTCAGCACCAAGCCAATAACCATCTATCCACTCATTAGCAGCATAAGAACCATCATCAAACTGATACCACCAACCTGCAGCATCCTTAATCCAACCAGAGCCAGTTTCATCTACTAAATAACCATTTCCATCGAATGTATACTTAATACCGTCGATCCATACATCAGCATTCTTCTCATAGTATCCTGCAGTATCTCCGTACCACCAACCTGTTGAATCCTGTTTCCATGAACCTACAGGTGCATACTGCCAATAACCATTTGAGCTGAGCCAATATCCATCAACCCACTCACTATAAGCATAAGAACCATCAGCATTCTCATACCACCAGCCGGTTGAGTCCTCTTTCCATGTTCCCCCTGCAGCATTTGATGCAACAGATGGAGTTAAACTAGCAATTGCTACTGTAGCTGCAAGCATAGTTCCAATAAATCTTTTCTTCATAACCACACCTCTTTCTGATTATTATGTTTGAATTACTATTATTTAAATAAAACAAAAACAACACACATATTCTATATTATATATTGTGAAATGTCAACAATAGAGAGAATATTTTTTAACATTTATGACATATTTTTTTTAAAACGTGACATTTTAGAAACAAAAACATAATTTAATTAATTATATTTTTTTCAAATATATAATATCAATCATAGATTTTACTACTTATCTTCAATAGCCTTATGCCATTCCTGAAGTGAATGAATATTACCCATATGTCTCTTCTTCATATGATCAATTCCTTCAGCAGCAGCGCGTCCAGCTGCAATTGTTGTAATATATGGAATCTTAGATTTAACAGCAGCCTTCCTAATATAAGCATCATCATGAACTGAATTTTTACCTGTTGGAGAATTGATAATAAGCTGTATTTCTCCATTTGATATATGATCAAGTATATTAGGTCTTCCTTCGTAAAGCTTCTTTACTTTCTCAGCAGGAATACCAGCAGCAACTATTGTTTCATATGTATTTCCAGTAGCAAGTATCTTAAATCCATTATCATAAAGAAGCTTTGCTACCTCAGGAGCTTCAGGTCTTTCATTTTTATTAACAGATATAAGAACTGTACCCTCAAGAGGAAGCTCGGCCTTCGCACCCTCCTGAGCCTTGAAATATGCACCACCACTTGACTGTGACATACCAAGCACCTCACCTGTAGATCTCATTTCTGGTCCAAGAATAGGATCTACCTCAGGGAACATATTGAATGGGAATACAGCTTCCTTAACTCCATAATATGGTATCACTTTTTCTTTCATATCAGGTACAGGTGATTTACGACCTGTAAGTGAACTTGTAATAATATCTGTAGCAATAGGAACCATTCTTATACCACAAACTTTTGATACAAGAGGAACTGTACGAGATGCTCTAGGATTAGCTTCAAGTACATATACCACGCCATCCTCTATAGCATACTGCATATTCATAAGACCAACAACATGCATTTCTTCAGCTATCTTTCTTGTATAATCCTTTATTGTAGCAAGATTTTCTTCAGAAATATGCTTTGAAGGAATTATACATGCAGAATCACCTGAATGAATTCCGGCAAGCTCAATATGCTCCATAACAGCAGGAACATATGCATGTGTACCATCAGATATAGCATCAGCTTCACACTCAGTTGCATGATGAAGGAAACGGTCTATAAGAATTGGTCTATCAGGCGTAACACCTACTGCAGCTTCCATATATCCGATCATGCTTTCATCATCATATACAACTTCCATTCCACGTCCACCAAGAACATAAGAAGGACGAACCATAACAGGATATCCAATCTGATTAGCTATTTCAATGGCTTCATCAACAGTTGTGGCCATACCAGCTTCTGGCATTGGAATACCAAGCTTATCCATCATAGCTCTGAAGAGATCTCTATCCTCAGCAAGATCAATTACTTCTGGAGATGTTCCTAAAATCTTAACTCCATTCTTTTGAAGATCACTAGCAAGATTAAGTGGTGTCTGTCCACCGAACTGAGCTATTACACCAACCGGTTTTTCTTTCTTATAAATAGAAAGAACATCTTCAAGTGTAAGTGGCTCAAAATAAAGCTTATCAGATGTATCATAATCTGTAGAAACAGTTTCAGGGTTGCAATTAACAATAATCGTTTCAAAGCCAAGCTTTTTAAGAGACTTAGCTGCATGAACACAACAATAATCAAACTCAATACCCTGTCCAATTCTGTTAGGGCCACCACCTAAGATCATGATTTTCTGTCTGTCTGACACTTCATTTTTATCTACATCGCAATATGTTGAATAGTAGTATGCACTATCCTTAGTTCCACTTACATGAACACCCTGCCAGGATTCCACTACTCCAATTGTTTCTCTTCTATTTCTGATATCCTCCTCAGGAATTTCAAGGATTTCACTAAGATATTTATCAGAGAATCCATCCTTCTTAGCCTGTGTAAGAGCAGCATCATCTGGAACCGAACCCTTAAAGTTATTAACAAGAGTCTCTTCCTCTTCAACAAGCTCCTTCATCTGTTCGATGAAATAAGTCTTTACAGATGTAATCTCATGAATTTCATCAACGGTAGCACCCTTTCTCAGAGCTTCGTACATCTGGAAATGTCTCTCACTTGAAGGTGTAATAAGAGCCTGAAGGAGTTGTTCCTTAGACATATCATTAAAGTTCTTTACATGTCCAAGTCCAAAACGTCCCTTTTCAAGAGAACGAATAGCCTTCTGGAAAGCTTCTTTATAATTCTTACCAATGGACATAACTTCACCAACAGCTCTCATCTGTGTTCCAAGCTTGTCCTCAACGCCCTTGAATTTTTCAAATGCCCATCTGGCAAACTTAATTACAACATAATCACCATCTGGAACATATTTATCGAGCGTGCCATACTTACCACAAGGAATCTCACTAAGTGTAAGTCCTGATGCAAGCATTGCAGATACAAGAGCAATAGGGAATCCAGTTGCCTTAGATGCAAGAGCTGATGAACGAGATGTTCTAGGATTAATTTCTATAACAACTATTCTATCTGATACAGGATCGTGTGCAAACTGAACATTTGTACCACCGATAACCTGAATAGCATCAACAATAGCATATGCCTGTTTCTGAAGTCTCTGCTGAACCTCTTCTGAAATTGTAAGCATAGGAGCAGAACAGAAAGAATCACCTGTATGAACACCCATAGGATCAATATTTTCGATAAAGCATACAGTAATCATATTACCGTCTTTATCTCTAACAACTTCAAGCTCAAGTTCTTCCCATCCACTGACACATTCCTCTACAAGAACCTGTCCAACAAGAGAAGCCTTAAGACCTCTAGCACAAACAGTCTGAAGTTCATCTTTATTGTAAACAAGACCACCTCCAGCTCCACCCATTGTATAAGCAGGACGAAGCACTACAGGGTAACCAAGATTATCAGCAATGCCAAGAGCTTCTTCTACTGAATAAGCAACCTCTGATCTTGCAACTTCTATGCCAAGAGAATTCATAGTATTCTTAAATTCTATTCTGTCCTCGCCTCTTTCGATAGCATCTACCTGAACACCGATAACCTTAACATTATACTTGTCAAGAACACCTGCCTCAGCAAGCTCTGAACAAAGGTTAAGACCCGACTGGCCTCCAAGGTTAGGAAGCAGGGCATCCGGACGTTCTTTTGCAATTATCGCCTCAAGACGTTTTACATTTAATGGCTCTATGTATGTTACATCCGCCATTTCAGGATCTGTCATAATTGTAGCAGGATTAGAGTTTACAAGTATAATCTCATATCCAAGAGATCTAAGCGCTTTACACGCCTGTGTACCTGAATAGTCAAACTCGCAGGCCTGTCCGATAATGATAGGACCAGAACCAATTATAAGAACCTTGTGAATATCTGTTCTCTGTGCCATATACATTTCCTCCATTGATAATATATAAGTGGTAATCAAAATAATTAACTACCTTTAAACTACTATTTAAATAGTATTTAAAATAATATTTAAATACTTTTTAACCAACTTTAAAACCTAAGTCCCTATTTCGCATTTCGATGCAGGTATAGATATACCTGCATCCAAAATAAATACTTATTCAATTTTTGCCCAATTG
>JAILGP010000141.1 GCA_024696635.1 Eubacterium sp.
ATTATAATAATTTTTACTGATTATTTAAAACTAATATTTGCATTTCCCGCATCTATATCTAGCTTTATATATCCATCACCATTTACTTCGGTAGAATATTTTTCAGATTTCTTGTCTCCATTTATTTTAAGATTTCCAGCATCAATTTCTGAATCAAAGCTATAATCAGCCTCTTCGCCAATTACATCCATATCCAGGTCACCAGCGTCAAGCATTACTTCAAGGCCAGTAAATTTGAATTCCTTAAATGTAGCATTTCCAGCATTTATATCAGCTATAAGCTTATCCAAATGGAAATTATCTGCATCCAGGTTCCCCATATCTATTGATAATTCTGCATTTTCAGCTTCGACTTTGTCAATTGTAACATTTCCAGCATTTTCATCAATTTTTATCTTCTTAATTGTTCCATCACTTATTGAAATGTTTCCAGCATCAACATTAAGTGTAAGTTCATCCATATTGGAATTTGATAAATCTATATTCCCAGCATTGCACTCTGCAGACAATGTTTCAAAATCAAAACCATCAATTACTATCTCTCCTGCATCAACATCCAAGGATGACTCACCAAGCTTCTTTCCTTCAGGAAGGCTTATCTCAACATAATATTCTGCCTTACCCTTTCCAGAATCAAACAAATCTCCTATATTAAACTGAAGTCCATTATTTATCTCATGTTTTACTTCCAGAACTTTATTATCATTAACCTTTACTATTGGCTTGGATGAATCATAAAGACGATAAGATACTTTATAAGAATCACCATTAACTATTCTTACCTTTGCCATATCAACATCTATATCTACAGCATCAAATTCATCAAGACGTATTTCATCCTGAATAATTGATTTTTCTTTTTCTGCTTCAACCTTCTTGTCTCTGTAATCAACGGAAAAATTAAGGCTTCCACCTCCAGCCAGACCTATAATAATTAAAATTCCACCAATTAAAAATAGTGAAATCAATAATCCAATTATAAGAAGTAATCCCTTTTTCATACTTTGCTCTTCCTTTTTTATATATCAATATTTATCTTTATTTTCCTATATTTATCTATATTTATCCCTATTTATCTTTTATACATCACCCATGGATCTTTTTCCTCTTGATTCCTTGGATTTCTTCATCTTAGTAATTCCACCAAATATTGCAATCATAGCTTTTATTACAAGATGACCAATCTTATAAACCAGGATACACATAAGTGATCCAAAGGATATTGCCACAAGTGATATTCCTAAAATAACTATTGACTGTGCCAGAGATCCAGCCATAAATATGGATGGTATAGCACATATTCCTGCAATAACAATACCAATTGAAGATGCAAGCAGAGCTACTATAATTGAACCTATAACAATTAAAACCGTAAATAATACAACAGCAATAGTTAATGCTATTGGAAATGCTATTGGTGCAGCAAATAATCCAAGAATTATATACCATATAGCCTTAGAGCTATTTTTTACTCCACCTTCCTTTGATGCTTTTTTATACTGTTTTTCAGCATATTCATCTAATATTCTGGCTGCAACCTCTTCAGGTGTACCCAGCATTGGGATTACATCGGTTGTATCGTCCACACCAGAGTCCATTAAATATTCGATGTAATAATTCATTGCATCATCATAATCCTGTTTAGGAATTCCTTTTAACCTTCGTGACAGCTCACTGATAAATCTATTTTTATTCATTAGCCTATTCCCCCTCCCCTGGTTCCGGATTTATTTGCTGTCCCAGAATTACCACTGGCAGCCGGCTTATCTTGCAGCAGCATATCAACCTTTTCCTTATATTCCATCCATTCGATTCTATAATAAGCAAGTCTTAATCTGCCTTCCTCAGTTATGCTATAGTATCTTCTATTTCTTCCCTGATAAGGCATATCATATGTTATAAGACAATTTTCTTTCTGCAATCTTCTAAGTACCGGATAAAGAGTGGATTCGGAGATATCTACCAATTCCCTGACCTTCTGTGTCAATGTATAACCATAGGAATCTTCTTTATTTACTATTCCAAGCACGCAGGCATCTAAAAGGGGGGCTGTAATTTGATATGTCATTCAATATTCTCCTTTCGTGTAATATTATACGTCGTATAGTATTATGAAAAATATAAAAAGTCAATAGGCATCAAACATATTTAATTTATTTTTAATAATCATTTAAGAATTAGAAATATTAGAAATAAATTATTAAGAATTAATTACTAAAAACAAATAAAAATCGGACCAGCCTAAACTGATCCGATTCCAAAAAATATATTCTTTTATAAACTATATTAATTCCCTTAATCCACAAAATAGGAAACATGATCAGTGATAGCCTTTCTAGCCTTTCCCTCTGATTCAGCTGTTGCACCTATATAGGTCACATAATTATCCTTAAACATTATATAATATCCCATATGGAGTGTCACACCTTCCATGGTGCACTCCATCATGAAGCCTTTACAGGTTTTACCTCCCACTGTAACGCTATCATTTTTTATATCATTAATAAGCATTCCCTCCTGAGGTAATTCTGTCTTTATTTCTTCCTTAATATCCTCTATAAGCTTATCTACATCAGTTCCGACTTCCTTAGTATTATAAAGTGTCTGTTTTACTCCCACCATAACAGCTGAACCAGTATTATAATTATAAGCTGTACACTCATTTATATCCTTACCAGAATTAAGTAGTTTCTTAGCAGTATCCGGATCTGTCACATCTGACTGAACAGTCCAGTTATCATTAAAGGACATCTTATAACCAAAGAATTCATTTGTATAAACATTATTAGTTACAGTACCAGGAATATAATCTGCTTTACCAAAGACTCTATCAAACAAGGAATATCCAATCATTCCTATAATTAAGAGCACAGGAATAATAATAAATAGTGGATTTATTCCTCCTGACTTCTTAACTACAGGTCTTGAGGCATAATCATACCCTGATCCATATCCACCTGGCCCATGATTAGGACCTGTTGGGCGCTGACCAGTTCTATAATCTGGCTCTCCTCTTGAAATATCCTGAGAACCCATAGGATTTCCTGTATCATACATTGAAGAGGAAAGTCCAGGTCCATAAGGTGAATTAGATGAGCCTCCGCCATAAGGGGAAGAGGAGCCTCCAGATGCCGTAGAAGCGGGATCCTTCTTAAGACTAAGCCCGGAACCAGACTCTTTTTTCAAACTAAGACCTGATCCAGAAGAACCCGAATCATAGGGTGAAGCTGACACACCAGAACTATATGGTGAATCCGACGAACCCGAACTATATGGTGAATCCATAGCTCCAGTATCATAAGGAGAAGCTGAACTAGATGATGCAACTCTTGCTTCATAATCTGACATCATTGCATCAAGATCAAAATTATTATCTATAAAATCATCTAGTGAGCTATTACCTGAATTACCACCGAAAACTCCATCATCATCATATCCATCATTAATACTCATAAAATATTACCCCGTTATAAACTTCAATAAACCAAGTGATATAAGGAGAAGGATTACCAAAAGAATTGGAGATACCACCTTAACCATTACCACATATAAACCTTTACGGTGCATTTTCTCGCCATTCTTTTCTGCCTCATCAATAACAGTCTTAGGCTTAAGGACCCATCCAATGAGTATACATGTTGCTATTGCAACAACAGGCATAAGAACATTATTACTGATGTAATCCATAATATCCAGTATCTGAGCTACACCACCATTTGGTAATGTATACTCAAAATATAATACGTTATAACCAAGGCAAACTATAATAGCAATAATAAGTGCAACTACTGATTCAAGAATTGTAGCCTTATGTCTCTCCATCTTGAACTTATCAATAAGGCTAGAAACTATGGCTTCAAGAATAGACATAGCACTTGTAATAGCTGCAAAAAGAACCAGCGCGAAGAAAAGAGCACCAACAATATTTCCAATAGCTCCCATTTCCGCAAAAATCTTTGGAAGGGATACAAACATAAGTGAAGGTCCTGCAGACATTCCCTCTACTCCGGAGAAAGCATATACAGCTGGTATGATCATAACTCCAGCAAGAAATGCAACAAGAGTATCAAAGAATTCAATCTGATTTATTGACTTAACCAGATTAGCATCATCCTTAACATATGAACCATAAGCAACCATGATACCCATAGCAACAGAAAGACTATAGAATAGCTGTCCCATGGCATCCATGATTATAAGGAAGAATTTCTGCGCAGTCATTCCCTCAAGACTTGGGATAAGATATATCTTAAGTCCTTCAAGACCTGTTCTTGTAACATTATCTGCATCAGTATGCTTAATTGTAAGTGAAAAAATAGCTATAAAAATAACAAGGACAAAAAGAAGTGGCATTACAAACTTTGAAAACTTCTCTATACCGCTTTCAACGCCCATATAAATTACAACTGCACAGATAGCCAGGAATATGAATAGCATAACGATTGGCTCGTACTGACTGGTAATAAATCCAGTAAAGAAACCATCCTGGGCTGCTTCTGCACCGTGACCTGTTATATAAGTTATAAAATACTTAAGTACCCATCCACCTATAACACAGTAATATGGCATAATCATGAATGGAACTATACTTGCTATGACACCAAGCCATCCCCATCCCTTTTTAAGCTGACCATATGCAGTAAGTGGACTCTGTTTTGTTTTTCTACCAATAGCAACTTCTGTTGTAAGCATGGTAAATCCAAATGTAAGTGCCAGTGCCAGATAGATTACAAGAAATAATCCCCCACCACCTTTTGCCGCAAGATATGGAAATCTCCATATATTTCCTAATCCTACTGCACTACCGGCTGCTGCAAGAACAAATCCCAGTGAGCCGGAAAAGGTATTTCTCTTTTTCTCTTCCATCTTAACCCATCTCCCTTGTTTTATTTTGAATCAACAACCTATAACATAACACGAAGTCCCGGACTCTTCAATCCGGGACTCCCATTAATTTACATATCAGTAAATTTACAAATAAGAAAAGCCCAAATCTTCTTTATTATTTCTTAATAAGAAGTGAATGACCTGTCATCTCAGCAGGCTGCTCAAGTCCCATAATCTCAAGAAGTGTAGGAACTATATCACAAAGCTTTCCACCTTCCATAAGAGTATAATCCTCGTCATAGTTAACAAGAATAAATGGAACAGGATTAGTTGTATGAGCTGTATGAGGTTCACCAGTCTCATAATTAAGCATCTGCTCGCAGTTTCCATGATCGGCACAGATGAAGAGAACTCCATCCATTTCCTTAACTGCTTCAACTGCAGTGCCTACACAAGAATCAACTGTTTCAACTGCAGCGATTGCAGCCTCAAGAACTCCTGTATGACCAACCATATCAGGGTTAGCAAAGTTGATAATAATAACATCATATTCATTTGATCTGATAGCTGCATTTAACTTCTGGCTTACTTCAGGAGCACTCATCTCTGGCTGAAGGTCATAGGTTGCAACAGCTGGAGAATTAACAAGAATTCTGTCCTCTCCATCATTAGGTTCCTCAATACCGCCGTTGAAGAAGAATGTAACGTGAGCATACTTCTCTGTCTCAGCAAGTCTGAGCTGCTTCATTCCAAGACTCGCAAGATACTCACCAAATGTATTAGTGATTTCCTGTTTTTTGAATGCAACATACTTGTTAGGAATTGTTTCATCATAATCCTTGAAGCATACATAAGTAATAGGCATGTAACCATTTGCTCTCTTAAGATACTTAATACACTTTGTGTCCTCAGCATCACCAGGCTGATTAGCTATATCCTCATCTGTAAAGCAAAATGCCTTTGTTATCTCTCGTGCTCTGTCAGGACGGAAGTTAAAGAATATAACTGAATCCCCTTCCTTTACAAGTGAAAGTGGCTTACCAGCCTCGTCTGTTATAACAGTAGGGATAACAAACTCATCTGTCACACCATCATCATAAGAAGCCTGCATAGCAGCTATTGGATCAGTAGCCTTAATTCCTTCTCCTGTTACAAGTGAATCATATGCCTTCTGAACTCTATCCCAGTTATTATCTCTATCCATTGCATAGTAACGTCCACTAAGTGAAGCTACCTTACCAACACCGATTTCAACTGTCTTATCAACAAGTTCCTGAAGATAATCCTTACCTGAAGCAGGTGGTGTATCTCTTCCATCGAAAAATGGGTGAATATAAACATTTTCCAGACCCTCTCTCTTGCAAAGCTCAAGTATTGCATAAAGATGAGTATTGTGGCTATGAACACCACCATCTGAAAGAAGTCCCCAGAGATGTAAATCTGAATTTTTTTCCTTACAATTATTGATTGCACGAAGAATCTCTTCATTCTTAAAGAAATCTCCATCCTCAATAAACTTTGTGATAAGTGTCAGATCCTGATATATGATACGTCCTGAACCGATATTCATATGACCAACCTCTGAGTTACCCATCTGACCATCTGGAAGTCCAACTGCAAGTCCTGAAGCAAAACCCTTCTGATAAGGACACTCAGCCTTAAGCTTATCAATGTTTGGAGTCTTAGCCATATAGACTGCATTTGCCTCTTTGATATCTGACTCACCAAATCCATCAAGTACCATTAAAACCACTGGTTTCTTATTCATAATTTTTCTCCTTAATATGTAGAATTATTGATAATTCTCCTTTGAAATTATATATAAAATATTTTCTGAAATAATAATACAATAAATCAATTTCCGAAAATATTGAATTTCAAATATTTATAAATGGGGATTACTATAAATATTTTTATTGTTCAGCTGGCTGAAGATCTTCACACTCATAGCTTGTTCTAATCTTATAATAATTTGGAGACTCCTGCCAATTACTCATGATTCTTGCATAAGTCTTGGAGATATATGCATCATCCATTTCATTTAAAATAAGGAAGTACTGATGTGGACGACTCTGCATCATCACATCACTCTTTCTAAGTGTCTGGTTTACAACCATACCAAACTCTCTTGTTATAGCATCCAGTTCCTCCTCTGACATAGTTACATCAGTAGGACTTACCGTAATAAGCATCTTTACAGCCTTTCTATTATAGGTCTGTATATATCTCTTCATAAATCTGTATACAATACTAAACTGCTCATACTCAAGCCAAAGGGCTCCAGTTTCACCATTCTCATCAAGACCACGGCTGACTGTCTGAACACGATCATTAACATTTTCTCCCTGAGGAAGATTATTAGTATTACCATAGAATGCACAGCCTGGTGTTCCTGTCATCTTAACCATTGAAAGTGCAGAATTAGCTTTCTGGAAAAGATCACTGAAATCTGTACCCTCCTGAGGAACCATAACAACACCAACCGATACACCAAGGGATATCTTCATATCCTCGCCCACCAGACTCTTTGCATATTCTGCCAGCTTGTTCTTCATATTTCCATATAATCTGGAAAATGATACGCTATCATTTATGGTCTTACTAAATACAACAAATCCATCTGCACCAAGATTTGCCCTTACATCAGTGTCTCCTGTATTATCCTTAAGAGCTTTAGATACTGCTCTTAGTAATTCCTCGGACAATTCTTTTCCATAAATATAATCAAATATCTGGAAATTATCCAGGTTTATAACCATTAAAAGACCTTCACTGTTTTCACATGCTGATATAAGCTGTTCTCTAACACCCTCATTTCTAGTTTCCTGATCTGACATATAACCCCTCTCCTTTCACAATACGACAGTAAAACCGCCCAATCTTTAACATTTTAACACTATTATTAAAAATGTTCTATATATTTTTTATATAATAGATTGCCATTTTGTGAAAAAATATCATACTCTTACAAACTGATTATTTTCTGGATTATAATGATATCCTAATCCCTCAAGTTTTTCTATTATTGTCCCCTTTTCAACATCATAAGCAGCTGATAACTCATCAAGATCAGAATAATTATCTCTAAGCTGGGTATTTATAAAACTCAGCATCATAATAGGGTCCTTTGGTATATTCATAATTCATTCACCTCATATACTTATTTTTATACTATTATCATACTTCCAGGAAATCAAGTTACTTGTTATAGACCCTGGCAATTCATAAACATAATCAATTCTATGTCACGCTATATTTTATAATAAGATCAATATAATTTTTTTCAAATGTACCACCATATAAAGGTATTGCTCCACCCTCCAAAAGTGGTTTGGTTGAAGAATACCTGAAAGAATCTTTTTGACAAGGAAATATATATAAATCAATTCCCTTCTCTTTACACCTTTTCAGTAGATAAAGGGCTGATGTTTCATCATCATCACCCCCCTCAGTTCTCACGGTACTGGAATGATATAAGCCCAGAAGAACTGCCTTTACCTTATCTATTTTAAACTGACTAAAATCAAGGCCAACATAAGGCTTGATATATAGCACATTATTCTTAAGATTTACATTATCAGAACCAGGCCATGAATCAGATATTTCTACTAACTGAAAGTTTTCCTTCCCTGCATCTAGATTCTTATCATAAGCTGCAAATAAATCATATTTTATAAGACCATAATCTGGCTTATTCATATCAAGGACCATTTCCGTCTTACTATGAAAATCCTCAGAATAATCAGGACACTCCTCTAGGTCCTTCGCCCTATGAAGATACATACTTCCATCCACATTTCTATAAGGGACATAAGTTCCTGGAATATTAAAATCAATAAGCTTCATGGCAACCTTTAGATTATCCAGACCATTTGCCTCGGGATCCTCAAGAATACGATGGGAAGAAACAAGAATCACAGGAAGTCTTACCCCCTTCATGAATTCACCTACAAGAGGACCTGTAAAATGTAACGTATCAGTCCCATGAAGAATGATTATACCATCCAGTTTGGAGTCCCCAGTCCTGTACTTAGCCAGCTCATTTAAGAGACAATTCCATTTTTCTATGGTCATATTCTCACTAAGGGTATTAAGCGGTAACGTCACCACCATTTCCTTATTCCTGTCTCCTGTCGCCTCTTCATACATGGATAAAAGGCCTGGTACAGCGGCCTCTGTATCAAGATCATTCAATTTATCCTGCCCCCTGGCAGAACAGATAGTACCACCAGTAAGAACCAATAACACTCTCTTTTTCATTTTCAGATTTTCCATCCTTCTTATATCTTATCTTTAATACTTTAATGAAATCCTTTTTCTAATCCACTTATTACTCCTACCCTTTATCTAACGTACCATCAAATAACCCCTTATGGGTATTGGTAATTCATTTTGCTATGACACTATATCATATCTTATGTCATCATGCAAAAAGAAGCGGGCCATGTTTCCATGACCCACTCCCCGATTCCATATACTTAAAAACCCCTTATGAAGAAGCAATTTAATAAATATATCAGCTTTTATTACAATACCAAATATTTAAGCACCTATCCTTTTATTCTTATCATCTATAAACTTAATAAAATCATTTTCAGAAAGTGGTTTAGAGAAATAATAGCCCTGTATATAATCAATACCCATACTTTTTATTTTCTCCAGCTGTTCTTCGGTTTCAACACCTTCAGCAACAATACTGAGACCTAATTCTTTGATCATTTTAACAGTAGCATCCATAACCACTTTGGCCTTCTCATTCTTAAAGTAATCCTGAACCATATTCTTATCAAACTTGACTATCTTAACCGGCATATCAACTATATAATTAAGATTGGATTCACCTGTACCAAAATCATCCAGTGCAAATGTTACGCCAATATTCATAAGCTTATTCATATTATCAAGAAGAATCTGCTTCTGATTCAGGGTTGAACTTTCAGTTATCTCAAGACTAATATCCTGAGGCGCTATATTAGCATTTTTCATTATTTGATCATACTTAACAGAAAGCTGTGGGTTCTCACATTGAGAAATAGAAAGGTTTACTTCAATATATTCTATACCCTTTTCTTTAAGGCCACGATCTCTGATACACTCACAGGTTTTACTGAAAATCTGTTCACCGATCTGTTCAATAAGACCTGTTTCCTCCGCAATTGGAATAAACTTGTTAGGCATCACAAGCTTACCATCTCTTCCTCTCATTCTGGCAAGAGCTTCCGCAGAAACAAATCTGTCTGTAGCTATATGGTAAATCGGCTGATAGAATACTTCAAATCTGTCCGAAAGAATTGCATCCTTAATTTCAATTACCATCTGCTTATACTCACGAACATATTGACTGGCAGAATCGTCCAAAACCTTCATCTCTTCATCTTTACCAAAAACATCCCTGTTTCTCATATAAACATCAACAAATTCATCAACTGATGAAACCGCCGAACTATTGGGCATATAAAGAAATTTAGTTTTTAGATCCACCCCTGTATCCCAGCTCATTTTAAATCTTTGCCTTATAACATCCAGATTAACTGCACTCTCTATCTCATCCATTTGAATATCAGGCTTAGTATCATAAATAAGAGCAAAATCATTATTCTGTAATCTAAAAAGCTTTGCATTTCTAAAGGAAGCAAGATATTCACTCATCTCAACCAGTATCTTCTTTTCAGTACCCTCATCAAGTTTCCAGTCCTCATCGTTACAAATTATTATACTAGAGAACTTCTTTACATAAGCAAATTCCTGTTTAAGATAAAGATTAAATGTATCAAATGAAAATCTTCCTGTTTCCTTATCAAGATAAGCTTCAGGATTTTCCAGTTCAGAATAAAGTATAAAAAGGCCAACTGATGATCCAAACCCAACCAATAGAAGCTGAGGAAATATAAACTGAATAATAGCTGCCACCATTCCAACAACCATCCATAATCTTATGCCCCTTCTTTTAAGAGCCGACATCTGATTACCATATAAAATAGTTATCATCATGGAAGCCACCATAAAAATCGGGCAAAAGACAAATGTTGCTACAACGGAAGGCCCCTTTGAATAAATAATTCTACCTGAATGATAATAGCTTATCGGTAGGGTTAATATAAATGATATGGCTAGTCCTAAAATTATTTTCAGCACAAGCTTAAATTCAGTATTTTCTCTCAGATACTCTATTTCACAAAAGGAATAAACAAAGCCAAGAAAGCTTGCCAACAAGAGTGAAACGAGATATATTTTACATAATATCGCAACAACAAACTCAGGTAAGTAATCGGAATATGAAATTGCAAAAACGGAGACAATATCAAGGAAAACACAAATTGTATAGACCATAAGACATAGCTTAAAGATTTTTTCGCTATAAAGACCTACACTCTCGTGTCTTAATATAAAGAATATGAGAATTATATCAAAAACCAACCCACAAAGTTGGACCTCAATATTCACCATATTTCATCTCCCTTTACCCCTTTACACAATGCCCAGCGCCAAAATCAATCAGCGCATAAGTACCACTTATATTATATCATAAATACATTTCTTATGCACTCAATTTTGACCATGAGAAAGCAAAAATCAGCACGTGCATTTGTGCAAAATATACAATAATATTCGGCTAATTATTACAAACAAATATAAGCTATATAAAATCATAAAAAGAAATTTACTATTATTTTTAAAGAAATTTCATTCATCTAAAAATTTAAATGAGCAAAAGCACTAAAAATATAGATTATAAAAAAACAAGAAAAACATCAAATATCTAATATATGAAAAATGGGAAGAAAGAGAATTGGAGACAAAAACACCATCGGACAATAGAATAAATCCAGAAAAATCCAGACAGTATATAGCCATAGATTTAAAATCCTTCTACGCATCAGTAGAATGCTTTGAAAGAGGTTTGGATCCACTGACAACAAATCTTGTCGTTGCCGATGAATCCCGTACTGATAAAACTATCTGTCTTGCCGTTTCTCCTTCCCTTAAGGCATACGGGATACCAGGAAGACCAAGACTTTTTGAAGTAAAAAAAACTCTGGGAGATATAGAGAAAAGAACAGGAAAGCATATAGACTTCATCATAGCACCACCAAGAATGGCAAGATATATCAAATTCTCTACGGAAATATATAACATTTATCTTGATTATGTTTCCGAAGAGGATGTACATATCTATAGCATAGATGAGGTTTTTATTGACGTGACCAGCTATCTATCCATATATAAAATGACTGCCCATGAACTAGCTATAGCCATGATACGTTCTGTTCTTTCAAAAACAGGAATCACGGCCACTGCCGGAGTCGGTACAAATATGTATCTGGCTAAAATTGCCATGGATATAGTCGCCAAGCATATGCCTCCCGATAAGGACGGCGTAAGAATAGCCGATCTGGATGAGCATTCCTATAGAGAACTCTTATGGGATCATAAACCCCTGACAGATTTCTGGAGAATAGGTAAAGGCACTGCCAGAAGACTGGCTAACATGAAAATATATACCATGGGAGAGCTTGCCAGGGAAAGTCTTTATAATGAAGAATATTTTTATAAGATATTTGGAATAGATGCAGAAATCCTAATAGATCATGCCTGGGGTATAGAACCAACTCTTATGAAGGATATTAAGGGCTATAAATCCTCATCCACTTCCCTTTCATCCGGTCAGGTTTTATCAGAGCCCTATCCTGTTGATAAGGCACGAATCATAGTAAGCGAAATGACTGATCTTCTTATAATGGATATGGTCAAAAAGGGTTACGCCTCTGATTCCTTTACCCTTAGTATAAATTATGATAGAGAATCAGTAGATAACGGAACCTATGATGGGGATGTAGTTATTGATTACTACGGAAGGTATGTCCCTCTACCCTCTCACGGAACAGTAAATTTTGGGGAACACACTAGCTCCACCACAAAAATTCTAGGCGGAATATTGCAGCTTTTTGATAAGATAATCAATCCCGAAATAACAGTAAGAAGGGTAACAATTTCAGCCAATAATCTAAAACTCAGAACTGAAACATATACACAGCTAGATATGTTTACCGATTATCAACAGGAAGAACAGGAAGAAAAATTACAGGGAGCAATACTTGAAATCCAATCACGTTTCGGCAAAAATGCAATACTTAAGGGTACCAGCTATCTTGAAGGCGCCACAACCAGGGATAGAAATTCTCAAATCGGAGGACACAAATCCTGATAAATATTGAATAATAGACTATCATAAGATATAGAATTATTTTAGTAGATAAATTTCAGAAGATTAATTTTAGAAGATAAATTTCAAAAGATAAATTTCAAAAAAAATCCAAGGAGAAAAAAATGGGAATAGAAAAATATCAGGATATAATTGATAAAGAACGTCCCCAGCATAATGGAGATGATTTTGATATAAGACACCCTCGCATGTCAAGAGAACAGAGAGCAAAAATATTCGCCCCCTTTGCCGCACTGAAGGGATTTGAAGAAGCAAGCCAGCAAACCGCCAAGAAGCATACCAACAACATTCTTAATGATAATTAGATTCTCTCAATATTTATTAAATAAGCTTTTTATATATTTCCAAAATAACTCAATAAATACATAAAATAGCCCAATAAATACATAAAATAAAAACCGCCATAAAGCGGTTTTTATTTTGTGAATTATTATATTATTCTAATTAATATGAAGATTCCGCTATTACATAAACCACAACAGCAGAAAGTATTGCAAGCAGATTAATTACCAAAACAACAAGACCAATCCAAAATCCAGCCTTAGCCTTACCACTTTGATTTCCAGCATTCATAGCCTGTTTACTAAGAATCATTCCAACAGGCGCAAGTAAGAATCCGCAGCAGCAGAAAAACATAAGAACTATAGATACTATAGAACATACAAGCCCTGCTGTAGCCTTTCCATCCTCTGGTTCCTGCACCGGACCTCTATTATTATTTGAATAGGGTGTATATCCTGGTGTTGCGCCAGGTGTACTATTTGTATATGAATTTCCTGTATATCCATTACCCGAGCTTGGCTTAACATATGGATCAACGCCAGAAGGATTGGTATATGAATTAGTATATGGATTAGCTCCAAGACCTGATGGCTGGCCATATTCATTCCTCATACCACTACCCTGGCCATAAATATCAGATGGTTTTCCATACGGATCCGGTACTCCATTTGTTGGCACACCATATGGATCCGGTACTCCATTTGTTGGCACACCATATGGATTCTCTATTCCATTTGTCGGCTCACCACTTAAATCTAAATCATCCTTTTTATCAGTGGAAAATGAACTTGCAGGGCTATTATCAGAGCTCTGGTCTGATTCCAAAGAACTATTATCCGGCACTCCATATGGATTAGCAGAACTATCACCCGGCACTCCATATAGATTAGCAGAACTGTCACCTGTCACTCCATACGGATCTGATGAAGCATTAGGATCCATACCAAATGATGGGTTGCCATCTGAAGCAGACGAACTTGCCTCTTCTGAAAATTGATTAGCCACCTCACCTGAATATGGATTCATAGGCTCACCTGAATATGGATTCATGGAATCTCCTGAATAAGGATTCATATTATTATCGTCCATCTTTAATACCTCCAAATATTACAAACCCAGGCAAGTTAAAGCTTTATCATATTAGTCTCAATACCTTTACCCTTAAATACACTATCAAGTCCCCAGTCATCAGTAAGAATTATTATCTGTTCTTCCTTCATATCCATCAGACAATCAGCAAGAGCTTTAATCTCAGATGCACTTTCCAGCATACTTGTGCCATCGATTATAAGCGGCATGCTTTCCTTAGAAAGATACTTTGCAATACTCAGCCTTACTGCAAGATAAACCTTACCTGCATCTGAATCTGTAAGCTGACTTATAGGCACGTAACCATATTCCGCCTTAAGTATTATTCCACCATTTGAATCAAAGGTCAGTTCACTGAACTCGCCTAATGTAATTTTTCTTATATATCTTGATACATTTCCAAGAAGATTTTTAAATGCATCTTCCTTATACTGTTCTGAAAGGGCATTTATCTTAGAAATAGCATAATCGATAGCCGCCATCTCATCTTCAAGTTCACTCTTCTTCTTAAATACCGTATCGAATTCCAGTCTGAGCTTATTCCTCTCATTTCTTCTAGTAAGAAGAGCATCCTCTTTTTCCTTAAGTTCAGCCTTTTTATCCTGATACTCCTTAGCAAAGGTCATATCGAATTCAACCTCTTCCTGCTGCTCAGCTTCTTCTTTAAGCTCCTCCAGCACCTTATTGAATTCCGCCTCATCCGGAATATCTTCTTTTTTACCACTAAAGAGACCCTTAGCATTATATCCGTCAAGTATTACAAAGAATACTGCAAGACAAGTAAATATAACAAAAAGCTTCTGAACCACTTCATCAAAATTAAGAATATGAACAACAGCTGCAATAACAAGAATTACGAAAATACCAGTTGCAAGAATCACCGGAAAACGGTCTGTAAACTTCTTATTCTTATTAGCCTCTCGTTTTTCTTCCTTACGCTTTTCCTCAGCCTCATCAGCTGCCTTTTTACTTGCTGCGTAATCACTATCCTTTTCTGTTATACGGTCTATCTTTTCTTCCATACTGGTATCAGCTTCATAAGTAACCGTACCATCTTCATTTTCCACCATACGACGAGCAACACGCTTTCTACGTTCTGCCTCCATGATGAATTCTTCATTAAGAACCTTTATCTCAGCCTCAACAGCAGCTATATCGTCATCAACCGTTTCATACTCGGATAATCTCTCATCCAATTCATCCAGTCTCCTGACAAGAGGCTTTGGAATATGAGTCTTTTTCTCATTTTCCAGATATTTTATAGCCTTAGCCTTATCAATATTAGCTGTACCTGTAAGTGTGATATTGGTAAGATAATCTTGAAGATCCTTCTTTGTATCCCCTTCATCATCCTCAACTATACACTTAGTATCTAAATACGTATTCTTATCCGTTTCACATAAGGTTCCACTAATGGTATCTGAATTTTTCAGCTTAACCTCACGACCAGACATAATATCAAGTACTGAAGCCTTCTTGGCACCCGCCAAAAAAGATCTGTCTATAAGGTATGATTTATCACCATCATACATATAAGCTGTTCCAGAATAATTATTTGAATTCTTTGGTTTTCTTAAATCATAATTAGATCTTACTCTTGTAATACCCTCACGACGAGGAATACCATACATCAAACCTACCAGGAAATCCCTAACTGTAGATTTACCAGCTTCTTTATCACCATAAAGAATATTTATTCCCTGAGTCAAATCCATTGACTTATTATGAAATTTACCAAAATCCCTTATAAGGAGCTTTGTTAAGTACATTTATCTTTCTTCTCCTGCCATAATGAGTGCTTCCATTCCATATCTTAAAGCCTTACTTCTTACACTCTCAGAAAGGGTATAATTTTCAGTTACCTCTCTTATGAAGCTTCCCATAATATTTGTTTCATTTTCAGTTCTGAGCATTTTTTCATCATCATCCGATATAGTCATGTTCAAAACCTCGTAAATGTTATATCTGCTCTTGATTCTTGTCATATCAAAGCCAGTATTATCCTTTGAAAAGCCTCTGAGTTTAATACTGTAAATATTTTCGTTACCAAGCTTAAGAAGCTTCTCCTCCAAAGTCTTACTTATTTCCTCAGGACTTAAGTCAGGACTCATGGTAACACTCATATCTATATAATTTCTGCGAGCAATAGGACACCAGGTAATGCTTGTTCCCTGATCAGTTACCTCACCAAGAACATAACCATGTCTTCCTATGTCATTTGGTCCCAGTGGCTCAGGTGAACCAGCGTAAGCCATACGATTTTTAAGAATATGTACCGGACGGGTTATATACCCCATAGCCACATAATCAAAACCTTTTGAAGCAAGCTTTTCCTTTCTGAAAGGCATATGCCTCTTATCTCCACCATGTCCAAGCAGAATATTAATTGCATCCTCTCGACCTGGATCTATTTCCTCTAAAATCCTGTCTTCATATTCAGGCTTGGCATAAGCAAAACCCGTAACACAAGTATTTATTCCCCTAAGAAATGCATTAGTAGTTTTACCCGGTGTAAGCATGACTGTACGAGAGCTGAACTTATATCTACTGCTTTCTGAATCTTCAGGAATATAATCCTTAGAACCCGTCAACATAACTGTTCTTGTTTTTTCCAGTCTTTTAAGCTTCTCATCAACGTATATCAGATCATCCACTGAAGGAGATCTGTCAAAAAGATTCCCCGCTATAAGAAGCAGGTCAACGTCCTTTGAATTACAATCATCCAGAACCTTCTCAAAGGTATCTTCAATTTCCTTTGTTCTGCCAGGCCCCCATTCATACTCCGCATCAGGAGTAGCAAAAAGATGCACATCGGCAATGTGAATAAACTTCATATTTACATTTCCTCGTATCTATATTTAATATCTTAGCAATTATCTTTCATCAAACACAACCTTCATTATAAACCACATCTATCCGTCGTGGCAAGCAATTAGTTAAATCAATCTACCGATTTAAGTGATTCAATCATATCTACCCTGGACAGTCTGACAAATGTAACTAAGGCCATTACCAGTGTAAATATGAAAGCCAGAAGTCCGGCAAAAACATAGCTAAGAGTCTCTGTTTCCCTAAGGAATACCATATTATCAACCTCCAGCACATCAAGTACCAGACCATGCATATATGGACATATGATAAGTCCCAAGCCAATTCCAACTATGGAGCTTATTATGGTTTCCCTGTATATATAATCATTTGCCTCTGTATAGGTGAAGCCCAGGACCTTAAGAGTAGCTATCTCCCTGGTCCTCTCACTTATACTTATGGCAGTCAGATTATAGAGAACCGTAAAGGACAAAAGTGAGGCTATGACCACAAGTAAAACCACAATCATATCCAAGCCTTTTATAGTCTCATTTGCCTTACGAAGCATATAATCTCTTGTATTTACACTGACTATATCCTCTATTTCCAGAATCTTATCTACTATATCTTCTCCTGAGGCAAGACCGGAAACAAAGCAATTATACATAACTCCGCTCCTGAAAACCTTCCTATAAAGAGTTTCAGACATATAGACATAATTACCAACATAGTTTTCTATAATTCCATCAACCTTCGCCTCATAGATTTTTCCGTCAGCATCAGTCATCTGAAGAGTATCTCCAGGACCCACATCCATTATATCCGCAATTCTCGGAGTAATTAAAACCCCATCCTCAGAAAGAGTCATAATACTGCCCTTTTCCGGAAGTTCATCCTTACTAAGTACATGCCCATCCTGGTATTCAACTTTCACATCCCTTGGATCAGCAGCCCTGAAGGTAAAATACTTTTCAAACATATCACTATCTTCGTCGGGAACAAAAAGTAATACATCCAGACTATATTTTACAGAGTTTTCAACCTTAAGACTCTCCTGTTTCATCATAAGAGGAGCCTCAACCAATTCAGAAAGCTTAACCTTTTCCTCATCGCTGTTTTTAGTATCAATAGAGTCAAAGCTTTTAACGCCATCCTCTAATATAACCAGACTATCATAATGAACCAGGTCATCAAACTGAACATCACCTATCCTGCCGGTACTGTCCCTGAGCGCAAGACCTATCCATATAAGGAAGGTACATCCACCCACACCTATAATGGTCATAATAACTCTACGTTTATATCTGACCATATTTCTTATGGTTATCTTCCAGGAAAATGATATTATCCCCCAAAGAGGTTTTATTCTTTCCAATAATATCTTACGCCCAGCCTTTGGTGGAACCGGCCTTAAAAGATAAGCAGGCTTCGCCCAAAGCTCTTTCACACAGCTGAATATTGTAACCCCTGTCATAACTACAAATGCTACTATAAGGGATCCAAGAAACATTTTGCCATCAAAAGCAAAACTAATATCTGCCATTGATATACCAAAACAGGAATATACAAAATCCGGCAGCAAAAGCACTCCAATAAAATAGCCTGATACTACGCCCAGAATAGTAGCCATAAGCACATATATCATATAGCCACCAATTATGGCTATATTGGAAATTCCAAGCGATGTAAATGTACCCATCTCCCCTCTTTCTTCAGATATCATCCTGGACATTGTATTGGAGGTCATAAGAATTACAACCACAATAAAGAATATAGGAATAACATCAGCTATAGTCTCTACTTCTGCAAACATATCCACCAGGCTTTTATAAAGACTTACAACATCATTTCTATCCTGAACAAACCATTTACATTCAGGTATATCAATTTCCTCTAAGGCCTTGGCATGAGCCTCCTCCATAGCCTTCTCCACAGCAGGGCCAACCTGTTCTGCCGCCGCTTCAGAAACCTGACTATCTGTAATGGGATTCAAAAGAGCTGTCACTGTATCGCTTAGCTTACCAACAAAGTTTTCAAATGTTATTCCCAGCTTTCCTGCCTTTTCCATCAGTTCAGCCTTCTTGGCTTGCTGGGCCGCTTCCATCTCTTCTCTTACTGCCTCTTCTATTTCTGTCCTTATTTGGCTTTCAACCTGACCACGCTTATCTTCTACCTCCTGGTAGGCTATATCAGCAGCCTCATCATAAAGCTCCTTTTCACGAGCCTTTTCTCTTCTGGTAGTTATACTCTTAATCTGTCTAGAAAGCTGATCAAGCTTCTCATCATAAGAATCTGAATAAGGAACATCCTCCTCACCCTTCCTTGTGGTCACATATATATCCGTATATGCTTCCATGTTAAATGCAGCTTTTTTTACCACAATATAAGAATAAAGCTCACCTCCACCAATAGGAGCACTACCTAAATCATCTCCCATATAAATAGGTGAAATAATAGTTCCAGTTACAACGAACCTGTCAATCACTATATTATCTTCATCACCAGGCTCCTTAATTTCTATAACATCTCCAACCTTGTAATGGTTCTTATCAGCAAGACATTCATTATCTCGCCAGGGTCTTTCTCCCGAAAAGAGCTTGTACTTATTAATAACCTCATCCATTGACAATACGTGAAGAACATTGTCCCCACTATAAACATATTCCGAATAACCACCTGTAGCAGAATCAACAGAGTCCAGCTTATATATCTCCTTCAGGTCATCATCCGTAAGACCCAGAGTGCTTATAATATGAAGATCCATCATATTATATTCACGAACGAAATCATTTTCCACAGCACGAATAGCGGGCGTCGATTGTCTGATGCCCGCATAAAAACCTACTCCTATCATGATTATTGCCACAAGAGACAAAAACCTTCCAAAAGAGCCCAATATTTTTTTGAATGTATTCTTTATTATCATAATTCTCTACCAGTCAATATCCTTAGGGTCAAGTGGATTATCATTGATTTTAACCTTTTCCACCGAACCATTTTTGATTCTGATAACCTTATTGCAAACAGACGCTATATCAGAATTATGGGTAACAATAATGGTTGTAACCCCTCTGTTTTTACAGGTATTTACAAGAAGCTCTATTATCTTCTTTCCTGTATCTGAATCAAGTGCACCTGTAGGTTCATCACAGAGAAGAATCTTAGGATTCTTAGCTATTGCTCTGGCTATTGCAACTCTCTGCTGTTCTCCACCGGATAGCTGACTTGGAAAGCTTTCTAGTCTTTCTCCTAGTCCCACTTCATACATAATTTCCACTGGGTTAAGAGCATCCTTACAAAGCTGACAGGCTAGTTCAACATTTTCTATTGCCGTAAGATTGGCTACCAGATTATAAAACTGAAAGACAAATCCTATATCATGACGTCTGTACTTTAAAAGCTCGCCTCTTCTCATAACTGCTATATTCTTACCATCTACCATGATAGAACCGCCTGTAGGGCTGTCCATACCACCCAGCATATTGAGTATAGTAGTCTTACCAGCTCCGCTTTGCCCAAGGATTGCCACCATTTCACCTTCCTCTATGGTAAAACTGCAATCCTTAACAGCAAGCACCTTGACCTGACCACGATATTCCTTATCCACATCATCAAATTCTATATATGACATATCATCGATCCTTAAAAATATTTATTCCGAAATACTTTAATCTAATCAATCTTTAAATTTAATATATTTTAAAATAATTCCCATCATTTCCTTAGTGGAAACCTTACCCTTTTTCTCCAGTATATTGCTATAATCATAGACAATCTTATTAATATTCCTGGTAATTCCACCAGCCACCTTACTATCCAGTATTCTCTTCACCCATTCTGTATCAGCCGAAGATTTTTGGCCAGTATATATCTGTTCGAATATAAATACAGCTCCCTCTCCTAAAGCCGCTACTATAACGCCGGCAACCAGGCCATTAAGTATATCTGCCGCTATATTCACTCCGGGTATCGCCTTAATCGCATTGAGGGCCGTCTTGGCAACTATACCCGCTGTACCCGCATTAATAATAGTCTGAATAAGCTCTGCATTTTTATCAAATTCCATTTCATATATTTTAGAGATACTCTTAATCTCCCCAACCTCAAGAGGTGTAAGTATTGTTCCATCCGGAAATGGAATAGGTACAATTCCAATTGTGACTCCTGCAAGGGTTGAAGCCCCAACTACAGAATGAGCCATAACCCTCTTCTGATTCAGGTAATAGTAATTTCTATCTACAATAGATGCCTCGAGTCCTTCTGGAAGAAAATGTGACGTAGCAGCTAAAAGTTCACCAAGTCCGTCAGGCGTAACATTTATATTGAGATCCGCATCTATCTTATAAGTAGATGCAACTACAGGAATAACTGCTTTAAGGTTATTTGCAAGCTTAGGATGTCCTCTAAATGCACTATAAACCATCCTGATATTTTCTTCACGTTCAGGCTTTGAATAGGATTTTGTTATTACAACGATTATAGGAACACTCTTCCATATAGCCGTCGCACGAGCAAGCATATCTATATTTTTCTTAAACATCTTACGGGAAGTTCCATCTATACAGTACCAGATAAGATTTATCTGATGAGTTATATCATTATTCTTAATACTGTCCTTGGACCATTTACGAAGAGCCCCGATAGCCTTATTGGAATTAAGAAGTCCCGGCTCAAATCCTATGGTATCTATAATACGAAAACCAAGCATATCATTTTCATATACTCTCACTTCTCTTGTTGTAGCTTCCCCAATTCCGGTTTCCGCCTCATAGCTTTGAAGCAGAGAATTTATAAGTGTTGATTTACCCACACCTGAATTACCTACAACTACCACATTAGGTTTTTCAACCTCAAATGTAACCTCATTAGTATTTTGGCCCATACTTGTCATCTCATATCCTGTTTCCATATCCAATACCTCCAACACATACTTAACCACTATATAAAACTCTATATAAATCCTTTTTATAAAACTCTTCGTAAATCATTTTATAATCCCCAAAAAATATTATAAAACTATTCACAAATTATTTTATAAAGCTCTCAACAAATCATTTTATCATTTTTTAAATTTCAAGCCATATAAATAAAGCACTAACATCAATTATAAATTATAAAGTCTTTAATATATAGCCCCAAATAAAAAAAAGGACAGGTTTTTTATTCCTGTCCTCAAATAATTACTGTTCATAAACTATTTTGCCGCCGCAGATTGTATAGTGAACCTTGCCTGGAAGTTCCCAACCGGTAAATGGACTGTTGCTTGCCTTTGATGCATAATCACCAACTATCCACTTTCCATGCTCATCGAATATCACTATATCAGCTACTGCTCCCTGGCTTATGCTTCCCGGAATCAGTCTATATAATTCAGCCGGAGCCTTACTCATAAGTTCCATAAGCTTTAAGAGCGATATATGCCCAGGTTCAACCAGAGATTTAATTCCAAGTCCAAGAGAAGTTTCAATTCCAGTGATTCCACTTGGCGCCTGAGCCAGTGGTCTTGCCTTCTCTTCCTCAGAATGAGGAGCATGATCAGTTACAATCATATCTATTGTACCGTCTTTTAGACCTTCTATAATAGCAAGTCTATCCTCTTCTGTTCTAAGAGGCGGATTCATTCTTGCATTAGTTCCATATTTAAGAACCGCATCCTCCGTAAGTGTAAAATGATGAGGAGTAGCTTCTGCATGTATATCTCCACCCAGCTTCTTTCCCGCTCTTACGAATTCCACGCTATTCTTAGAACTTATATGCTGTATACATAGTGTAGCTCCAGTATTAAGAGCCAGTGCCACATCCCTTGCCACCATAACATCTTCTGCAGTTCTGGATGCTCCACCATAATTAAGCTCTTCCGAAACCTTACCCATATTTACGCCAGGCTGTTTTATAAAAAGAGGATCTTCTTCATGAAGACTAACTGGCAGATCCAGCCGGGCTGCCATCTTAAGCGCCTCCAGTAAAACCTCTTCTTTCATAATAGGAAGTCCATCATCAGTAAATCCTGCTGCTCCCTCCTCAGCAAGAAGCTCCATATCTACCAGCTCCTGACCTCTCATACCCTTTGTAACTGTAGCGGTCTGAAGAACATTTATTACTGCCTCTTCTCCCTTTTCCTGAATATAATGAAGTGTATCCACATTATCAACTACAGGTTTGGTATTGGCCATGCATACAACGGTGGTAAATCCCCCCCTTGCAGCAGCCTTTGCACCAGTAAATATATCCTCCTTATAAGTAAATCCAGGATCACGAAAATGTACATGTGTGTCAACAAGTCCAGGAGCTACCACTAATCCTGTTGCATCAATCTCCTTAATATCCGACTCCGACACATCCCATTTGGCTTTTATCTCTTCTATATCAAAATCAGGCTTTGATCCGGCTCCTACAATCACTGAGCCAAGAATTGCCACATCCATCAGCTCATCTTTTCCAGTAACAGGGTCCACAACTCTTCCGCCCTTTATATATAGCATCTTGTTAATATTATTATTCTGATTCTGCATCTGATTCTGATTGTTCATTAGTCTCTATACTCTCCGTAGCATCTGTCTCTGTTGCAATATCATAGGTCTCGCTAAGTATTATAGCCTTATCTATATTTCTGAAATCATCATTTCCTATGTAAAATGTATCCTCCGACACAATTATTCTAACCTGAACCACCTGAGGCTCTGCATAAGAAATTTCATTTACGGCATTGGCAAGTATACCCATTATTCCACTTGCATACTCATATTCATACTGTTCCTTGGTATAATCATCATAGTCACCTCTATCAACAGCTTCATTAAAGCCTTGAATATAAGCAACCACCTCTTCATTAGTCTGATTAATAATATCTATAGGATATATTGTTACATCTACATAGTCTATATTGTTATCCTTATAGGGCTTACCAACATCAAACTTAACATTACTGTAAATTCTTCTGGCAAGGGTAGTCATTGCACGAGAAAGCTCAGTATCATTCCAGATATCTAGCGAATAATAATCCGACAGATTGCTGGCAAGACGAGCTACATTCTGTAGATAAAGAGCATCCACATCCTCTTCATTCGCTCCCGTACTCTTAACATAGCCTTCACTTACGCCTATGTAGTTTGCTGTAATAAGGTTCTTCACGTATCCCTGATAGTCACCCTTGGTTCCACCACAGCCCATAAGACTAAGAACCATGGCCAACATAAGGATACATGAATATACCTTTTTAATTCTTTTTTTAATCATATAATGTTTTATCTTCTCTTCCTATTTATTACATCAATCAATAAACCAATTAATACTATAATCAATATGCTGATTAATGCGATAATTAATATGCTGATTAATCTGATGATTAATACTTTATTTAGCTGATCATAGAACCTGCTGGTACATCTCTCTCTGCAGTAAGAAGGGCAAGATTTCCATCCTGGTCCTCTGCACAAAGAAGCATTCCTTCTGACTCAACTCCGGCTAGCTTAGCAGGCTCAAGATTTGTAATAACAACAACCTTCTTACCAACCATATCCTCAGGAGAATAATAATTCTTAATACCTGAAACAATCTGAAGAACTCTTCCAGACACCTGCACCTGTGAGCAAAGAAGCTTCTTAGACTTCGGAACTTCTTCACAGGAAAGAACCTCTCCTATCTGAAGCTGCATCTTATCGAACTCATCTATTGTAAGAAGAGCTTTTTGAACTGCATCTATTGATGCAGGCTCTTTTCTATTAAGCTCTTTTCTAGCCGCTTCCTTCTTTCTTTCCTTTTCCAGCTTTTCTTCCTTCTCTTTTTCTACTTCCTCAACAGACTTAGTAGGAAATCTCTTCTCTATCTCAGCAAGCATAGCTTCTGTATCAATTCTTGCAAAGAGAATCTCAGGCTTCTCTGTAACCTTATTTCCTGATGGATAAAGACCAAACTGTCCAAGTTCTGTAACTGAACGCTTTGGTACATTTAACTGAGCAAGAATCTTTGCTGAAGTTTCAGGCATAAATGGCTCAAGTAATGAAGCACCTACTGTTATGCTCTCAATAAGATTATATAAAACGGTATTAAGTCTATCCTTCTTAGTCTCATCCTTAGCGAGAACCCATGGTTCTGTCTCATCTATATACTTGTTGCTTCTCTTGAATATATTCCAGATTTCTGTAATAGCATCAGATACACGAAGCTTATCCATACAGATATTAACTCTAAGTCTTGTATCCTTTACTACTCTCTTCAGATCATCATCAAACTGATCATCTGTTACACCTGTATTAGTAACTATTCCGCCAAAATACTTATTAGACATGGATATAGTTCTGTTAACAAGATTACCAAGTACATTTGCAAGATCTGAGTTGACTCTTTCAATAAGAAGCTCCCATGAAACAACTCCATCATTTTCAAATGGCATCTCATGCAGAAGGAAATATCTTACAGCATCAACACCGAACATATCAACCATATCATCTGCATAAAGTACATTACCACGAGATTTACTCATTTTGCCATCAGACTGAATAAGCCATGGATGTCCAAATACCTGTTTAGGAAGTGGAAGTCCAAGAGCCATCAGCATAATTGGCCAGTATATGGTATGGAATCTCAGAATATCTTTACCTATAAGGTGAAGATCTGCCGGCCAGTATTTATCAAACATAGGATCATTATTTCCATCCACATCATATCCAAGACCAGTGATATAGTTTGAAAGCGCATCAATCCATACATATACAACATGCTTTTCATCAAAATCAACCGGGATTCCCCATTTAAATGATGTTCTTGAAACACAAAGATCCTGAAGTCCCGGCTTAAGGAATGTATTTACCATCTCATTCTTACGAGCTTCCGGCTGAATAAACTCAGGGTGCTCATCAATATACTTAATAAGCTTTGGAGCATACTTACTCATCTTGAAGAAATATGCTTCTTCTGAAGCTTCTATTACAGGACGTCCGCAATCAGGACAGCATCCATCAACCAGCTGAGACTTTGTCCAGAAGGATTCACATGGAGTACAGTAAAGACCTTCGTATGAACCCTTGTAAATATCTCCCTGGTCATAAAGCTTCTTAAATATTTTCTGAATCTGCTTCTCATGATCTTCATCAGTTGTTCTGATAAACTTATCATAAGATGTATTCATCAAATCCCAGATTCTCTTAATCTCCTTAGCCTTCTCATCTACAAATTCCTTAGGTGTGTTAAGAGATTCAAAAGCCTTGGTCTCAATCTTCTGACCATGCTCATCTGTTCCAGTCTGGAATCTTACATCATATCCTATAAATCTCTTGTATCTTGCTATACTATCTGCCAGCACGATTTCATAAGTATTACCTATATGAGGCTTACCTGATGCATATGCTATGGCAGTTGTAATGTAATAAGGTCTTTTTGCCATTATTCCTATCTCCTTCTCATACTAATAAAACATAATAGAATATTGTACCAAACCCTAGGCTAGGTCGCAAGCACAAAAGATAAAAAGAGAGCAACTCAATTTCAGTCGCTCTCTTTTTACCTTTTGTATATTATAAAGTTTCAAAATAATTATAATCAGTCTGTAGAACTTGCAAGCTCCAGCTTTGCTCTCTGTACTCCCTTTTCTCCGTTAGCAATTAACATCTTTCCACCAAGACCTCTTATCTTCTCATCAAAGTCTTCATATCCACGTTTAATATACTGGATATCCTCGATGGTACTGATTCCCTCTGCCGAAAGGGCTGCTATAACAAGAGCCGCACCTGCTCTAAGGTCTGAAGCACGGAGCATAGCCCCACCATATTTCTTAACTCCTGTGATTATTGCTGTGTTTCCTTCTACTCTGATCTGAGCCCCCATACGTGCAAGTTCAGCCACGTATCTGAATCGATTTTCAAATATACTTTCAGTTACAATACTTGTTCCCTCTGAAAGAGCAAGAATTGTAGCCATCTGAGCCTGCATATCTGTAGGGAAACCAGGATATGGAAGAGTCTTAATCTGCGTAGATCTAAGAGCTCCATCCGCCATAACCCTTACAGAATCATCATATTCTATAACATGAGCACCCATTTCAACAAGCTTTGAAGAAATAGCTTCAAGGTGCTTAGGAATTACATTCTTAATAAGTACATTTCCTCGTGTGGCAACTGTCATAGCCATAAATGTACCTGCTTCAATCTGATCTGGTATGATAGAATACTCTGCTCCATGAAGCTTCTCAACTCCACGTACTCTTATAACATCAGTACCAGCACCCTTTATGTTTGCTCCCATTGTATTAAGGAAGTTTGCCACATCAACTATGTGTGGCTCCTTAGCCGCATTCTCAATAGTTGTCTTTCCAGGACTGAGAGAAGCTGCCATCATAATATTAATAGTAGCACCAACTGAAACAGTATCCAGATATATATGTGCTCCATGAAGTTCTTCGGCCTCAGCAATTATGCTTCCTCCTGGAACTATCTCTGTCTTTGCGCCAAGCTTTTCGAAGCCTTTGATATGAAGATCAATAGGACGTGATCCTATATCACAGCCACCGGGAAGAGCTACGTTTGCATAACGATGCTTACCAAGAAGGGCTCCAATTAAATAATAAGAAGCTCTTATTCTTCTGATATACTCGTCATCAACAGGCTGTCCTTCTCTGATTCCCTTACCGCAAATAACAACTGTATGTCTATCCTTATATTCAACCGTTGCACCGATATTTTCTATTGCCTTAAGCAATGTTCTAGTATCGGATACGTATGGTACATTTTCAATTGTAACTTTGTCATCTGTCATAACTGCTGCAGCAAGTATACCAAGGGCTGCATTCTTAGCTCCCGCTATAACGACCTCTCCTTCCAGGGAACGGCCGCCTCTTATGACATATTGTTCATCATTCTTACTCAATTTATTATCATCCTTCATATTTTAAGTATAGTAGTAAGTATTGTAGTAAATGTTGATGCAATTTATAAAATTCAGGATCATCGATTCTGATTATCTTATGAATTTCATGTTGATTATAATATGAACATCACATAACCAGCCTATTACATCATCTTGCTTCACAACTCACTTAGAAATAAAGAATTTTAGATAAATTCTATTTAAATACATGTTCGTACAAATAGTTTTAGTTTACGTAATCTACTACGAACTCTATCATTATATCATAAAGATTGGATTTGTAAAGTACAAGTATTACAAAATTGTTACATTTCGTTTACATTTTTTCCATATTCTTAAGGATAAAGCGTCTTCCGCTTCTTATAAGCATAAGCATAGCCGCCACCAAGGCCAAAAATAGAACAAAATAGAAGGCAACTATAGGAAGCTTAAGCAGTTCATATATAAGAAGACCAAGTCCAATAATAAGGGCTGATATGACCATCATTATAGCCATATTAAAGAAGGTATTAAGATTTCCTCTTAGGGCACTATACTCATCATCCCAGTCAATATAAGGAGACGAAGAATCCATCATTATTCCTATGATCATTCCAATAACATGGGCAAGCAGCATTATTATGGCATAAAAGATTCCCATATATAAAGGAACGCCCATATAAATACATATAACTATATCCGTTACAAGAAGTGCAGGATATGTAAATATAAAGCTCAGCATAGCTTTAGCATTCAGCTGTGTCTCATAAGGAACAGGAATAAACTTTATAAGACTAAGATGCTGTCCTTCTCTGGTAAATGCAGTTGATGCAAGAGAATTAAGAGCTGTAGCTATAAATGCTATACCAACAACAGCCATAATAAGAATCATATCTGCTCTGGCATGACCAGTCTTATACATTTCTATAAAGGATGCCATCCCTCCCTTATCCTTGGTAAAATGAAATAGAGCCCATATCCCAGCCGGCCAGAGTATATTAATATATGCACAGTTTCCAGAAAATGCTTTTGTTCTGAGAATAACTTTCATTTCCTTCATAAGGCTTGCTCTGAATTGTGAAACCTCGCTTATATCCTTAGCTTTAATCTGAGCCTTCTTCGATGAGCCAAGAGCAGCCGCTGTATAAAGTCCCTCCTGATAAAGAAGCTTTCCAAGGAAATATAAAATAGCCAGAAGAACAACATTTCCCACCAGATATAAAAGAAGATATAATATATTTCCCCTGCTTATTGCTTCAGAAAGCCATGGAACAGGGAAGAATATGATATTGAGGGTTCTAAGGAAGAGATTATCGCCACTTCCCAGGGATTCAACATAATTCTCCATGTTGACCTCACCCAGACCCCTGAGAGAATATACAAATATAGCCGCAAAGATAAGGAGGAATATAGTAGAGGTTCTATAAAAAATCCCTATACTTTTTACTCCCCTGAGGGCAGCCATAAGTATCAAACTAAATATAGCACAATATATCATTGGTATAAGTGGTATGAGAGCCACACCAAGAAACGACGAAATTATGGAAATAGGATTAAGGGCAGCCATAAGTCCCACATTACGTCCTATTGCTAGAAAGTAGCCAACAAATACTGCTACCAGTATAAGAAATTCCATTACACTCTCTGCAAAATAAGCATAGATAAATTTAGACATCATAAGATGATGAGCCGGTATAGGAAGTGTAACAAAATGTTCTCTGTCAGATGAAAAGAAAAGCACACTAAATATAACCATGATTCCGAATACCATTGAAAATGCCGAAAGAATCTGCATTTCAAAAAGCATTCCACCTCCAGGACTTCCCACTTCCAGAAGAGCCTCAGTCATTACATAGCTTATAAAACCAACTATCGCAGTACATGGAATCATTATGCCAAGGACGGCAATAAGGGCAAGAACCTTGTATCCTGTTTTTTCAGGAAGCTGCATCTCCGAGTTCTTGCGAAGTATATTGGTAAGAGACCTGATTCCAGACTCTTTAGGTGCTTTTGAAGAATTATTTAATGTTCCCATATATATTACCCTATTAAACACACTTATGCATTATCACTTCCACCTACCATGGAAATGAAAATCTCCTCCAGATCTTTACCTGGATGCTTTTCCGCCAGACCCTCTACAGTTCCCTGATAAAGGCTCTTTCCGTGACTTATGATCATGATTCTGTCGCAAAGCTTTTCAGCCACCTCTAGTACATGAGTTGAGAAAAGCACAGCATTACCCTTAGCTGCATGCTCCTTCATCATCTGCTTGAGCTCATAGGCAGCAGTAGGATCAAGACCCGTCATAGGTTCATCAAGTATCCATGCAGGAGGATTGTGTATAAGAGCAGCTATAACCATGGTTTTCTGTCTCATACCATGGGAATACTCTCTCATAGGCCTGCCAAGAGAATCCCTTATCTCAAATCTGTCAGCAAGTTCATTTATTCTAGGCTCTCTTGACTCCATAGGAACCCTATATAGGTTTGCAATATAATTGATATATTCTATTCCTGTAAGCTGGAGAAGAATATCAGGATTATCTGCTACATAGGCAAAGCTTTCCTTAGCCTTTATAGGTTCTTTTACTATATCATAACCATTTATTACTGCATTACCTTCTGTAGGCTTCAATATTCCTGTCAGCATCTTTATAGCGGTTGTTTTCCCAGCTCCATTAGGACCCGCAAAGCCCACTATTTCACCAGGCTTTATCTCAAAAGAAAGATTATCCACCGCTTTCATATCTTTTCCATACACCATTGAAAGATTATTTGCTTTAATCATAAACTCATCTCCATCCCCACACCTTATGAACGAGCGCTATCCTCACAATATATGCACCTATATATCCTCCTCTTCTCATCTGTAAGATTAAATATATGAGGGATATTAGGTTCAATGGCCGTTATACATCTTGGGTTCTTACATTTCTGAATATTGATCAGCTGCTTAGGAAGAGCAACCTTCTTCTTCTCTATAGTTTTTCCATCCTTAATAATGGAAACCGTTACACCTGGATCAATATAACCAATAACATCAAGGTTTATATCATAGTCATCCTTATCTATCTTAATAATATCCTTTTTCCCCATCTTGTCAGACTTCACATTCTGCATCATGGCAACACTGCAATCCATCTTATCAAGACCAAGATCATAATATAATCTCATAGCATTTCCAGCTGTTATATGATCCAGTACTATTCCATTCTGAATACTATCAATCTTCATACCAAGTTCCTTTCCCGCCATCTTTTATAAAATGGCTTTCACAAGAGTTTAATTTTATAAATCAAACTATAATAATTATACTATTATTAATAAAAGCATTTATACTACATTATTATTATTTAAATTAAGAAAATGCTATTTTATAAAAGAATTCATCATAAAATACTTTAATTATTCATTTCTACAAAAGCTCCAACAGCTTACTGATAAGAGCCATTCTTACGAACTTGCCATATTTAACCTGACGGAAATAACAAGCTCTTGGGTCATTATCAACTGATGGTGATATTTCATTTACCCTTGGAAGTGGATGGAGAATGATCATATCCTCCTTAGCCATCTTCATTTTCTTCTTATCCAAAATATAAGTATCCTTCAAACGTATGTAATCAGCCTCATTGAAGAATCTTTCTCTCTGAACTCTTGTCATATAAAGAATATCAAGTCTTGCAATATTATCCTCAAGAGATGTTACCTCTTCATATTCCAATCCATTAGGCTCTATAACCTCGGAAATGATATAGTCAGGTACCCTGAGCTCTGTAGGAGAAATAAGTACAAACTTAATTCCTGAATATCTGGAAAGAGCCTTTATAAGACTGTGTACAGTACGGCCAAATTTAAGGTCTCCACAAAGACCAACTGTCATATTGTTAAGTCTGCCCTTTTCCTTTCTAATAGTAATAAGGTCAGTAAGAGTCTGTGTAGGATGGTTATGTCCACCGTCACCTGCATTAATAATAGGAACAGGAGATACCATAGATGCAAGCTTTGGTGCACCTTCATTAGGGTGTCTCATTGCTATAATGTCTGCAAAGCATCCAACAGTTCTTACTGTATCTTCAACACTTTCTCCCTTAGAAACAGATGAATTGGCTGCAGATGAAAAGCCTATAACATTTCCACCCAGATCAAGCATAGCTGATTCAAAGCTAAGTCTGGTTCTTGTGGATGGCTCATAGAAAAGTGTAGCTATCTTCTTACCCTTAGCAAGCTCAGCGTACTTGTCCGGATTCTCATACATCTCTTCCCCCAGTTTAAGAATCTCATCCAGTTCTTCTACAGTCAAATCCATAGGATCAATTAAATGTCTCATTATATCCTCCAGTCTTTTAAAAATGACGTGTGAAATCACACGTCATTTTAAAATTAACATTTTTTCAATAAATAATACATAACAGCTTTTTCTGCATGACGTCTATTCTCGGCCTGATCAAGAATAGTATCAAGATGTTTCATCTCAACACTTTCAGAAATCTCAAAACCGACATGCATAGGCATATCATGAAAAACAAGAGCATTGCTTCCTTCAAGGAAAGCATCATTTATCTGATAAGGCATCATCTTAGCAAGAGTCTCTTCCTTTTGCTTCTGATAAGCAGGATTATTAAAGAACTCCATATCTACCCATGTATCAGTATATATAATATTCATTTTCTTAGCATAATCACTTGCTTCTTCCATAGACATAGAAGGATCAAGCTCTACATAATAACCAGAAGCCTTAGCCTCCTCATAGAAATCAGGACCACATGCTGTATTATTAACAAGAGGAGTAAGTCCATAAAGAGTTCCCTTCTTCATCTTTGCAAAGAACTCAACTAATGAATTAAATACATTATTCTTAGCTCCTATATACATGAAGTTAACATCAAGATTACCGAATTTTTCAATGATAGTAAGAGCATCAGCCAAAATCTGGCATGGATGATAGGAACTGTCACATCCATTAATAAATGGAACAGTAACATTATCTCCAAAAAGCTCAACAGTTTCATTCTTAACAAGACGCGCCATGATTATATCCACATTTCTGCAGACATATTTAATCTCGGAAACAGGCTCACCAAGTACAAAATTTGAATCCTCCCAAAGCTGATTGAAGTAACTTCCACCAAGCTCCGTAATTCCTGTTGTAAAGGATAAAAATGTTCTTGTAGATGTCTTCTCAAAAAGAGTATAAAGTTTTTTGCCCTCAAGACTATGTGCATATTTTTCAGGATCTTTTTTCATATCCTGAGCTATTTCAAGTATCTCCATCAACTCCTCAGCTGTAAAATTCTTGAAATTCAGCATGTTTTTCATAACGAATCACCTCGTATTTTGTATTTTGTTAACTTCTTTTCATCTTAAAGATGTATCTATTTAAAGATATATTTTACAGATATTTTTTTAACTTCTCAGCCATATCTGTACTTTCCCAAGGAAGATTCACATCAGTTCTTCCAAAATGTCCATAGGCTGCTGTCTGCTTATAAATAGGACGACGAAGATCAAGCATCTTTATAATTCCTGCAGGTCTTAAATCAAAGTTCTCTCTGATTATTTCAACCAGTTTCTCATCAGAAATACGACCTGTACCAAATGTATCAACCATTACTGACATAGGATGAGCAACACCTATAGCATAGGAAAGCTGTATTTCACACTTATCAGCAAGTCCTGCTGCAACTATATTCTTAGCAACATATCTTGCAGCGTAGGATGCAGAACGGTCAACCTTTGTTGGATCCTTTCCTGAAAACGCACCGCCGCCGTGTCTTGCATAACCACCATAGGTATCAACTATTATCTTACGACCAGTAAGACCTGAATCTCCATGTGGTCCACCAATAACGAAACGACCTGTTGGATTAATAAAATACTTTGTTTCTGCATCTACCATATCAGCAGGAATAACAGTATCAAATACATATTTCTTAATATCTTCATGAATCTGTTCCTGGCTAACCTCTGAACCATGCTGAGTAGAAAGAACCACTGTATCAATTCTTACAGGCTTTCCATTCTCATCATACTCAACAGTAACCTGTGTTTTTCCATCAGGTCTTAGATATGGAAGAGTTCCATTCTTTCTTACCTCAGTAAGCTTAAGTGCAAGCTTATGAGCCATAGAAATAGGATAAGGCATAAGCTCAGGTGTTTCATTTGTTGCATATCCAAACATAAGTCCCTGGTCACCTGCACCTATAGCATCAATTTCTTCATCACTCATCTGATTTTCTTTAGCCTCCAGAGCCTTATCAACTCCAAGAGCTATATCCTGAGACTGCTCATCTATAGCAGTCATAACACCACAGGTTTCAGCATCAAAACCATATTTTGCACGATTATAGCCAATCTCATCAATTGTATCTCTAACAATTTTCTGAATATCTACATATGCATTTGTGGTTATCTCCCCCATAACCAGTACAAGTCCCGTAGTACACGCCGTCTCACAAGCTACACGACTATTAGGATCCTGTCTAAGTAATTCATCAAGTATGGCATCCGAAATCTGATCACAGATTTTATCTGGATGTCCCTCAGTTACTGATTCAGAAGTAAAAAGTCTTCTTTCCATCACTATTGTCCTTTCAAATTTTAATAATTATATGTCCCTCATTGTACATAATTTATACTATGATAAATCTGTTTCATAAACAGAACATTCCTATTATACAGGAATTAAGAATATTTGTCATTTTTTTTTATTAATAGCAGACCCCATTCGCCCCCAGCCAATAGCCGTCAACATACTGATCAGTCACCATATAACCATTTCCATCAAAATAATACCATGCCCCATCAATCTTAGCCCACTGATTCTGAGCATACCAACCTGTAGTATCACCATACCACCAACCATCACTTGAATATTTCCATGAACCTGTAGCTGTGTATACCCAGGCACCAGATGAACTAAAGTAATATCCATTATACCACTCGCTTGATGCCATATATCCATCTGGTTCAAAATAGTACCAATTTCCATCAATCTTGTACCAGGCATCTGTTGGATACCAACCTGTACTGTCTTCTACCCACCAGCCTTTATAATTACTCTTCCAGCTAAGGATTCCATTATAGGTCTGAACTCCATCTGATCCATACCATTTTCCATTTACCCATTCATTTGAATATTGGCCCTTACCACTCGCTTCAATAGTAACATAATTTACAGATTCACCAGGCACATCATACCAGGTTTCATTATCAGAAGAATATTGCATCCTGGCCTTAATAATATATTTACCAGTAGCCTTATTAGTAATATCCCATCTAAGCGAGTAGGTCCTTGCTTTCTTTACCGTATTATAAAAAATCCTACCTGTATTTCCATTATTTGCTACCGGATTTCCAGAGGGATCATAAAGTCCAACCAGAATTCTCTCATAATCATATACAGGGTTTATATTATAAGTAATTAGAATTGTTTCATTTGCATTTTCAGCATCCTTATAAACTATCTTATTCTCTTCCTGTGGAACAAATGTAGGATAGGAAGCCGCATTTAGGCTTCCAATATTAGCCATAGAAACCGAAATGGCAACAAGGATTGCAATTACAAAACTAAAGAATTTCTTCATGATTTTTCCTTCTTTCATTTGTTTAATTATGTTTTAGCATAAAACAATTGAATTTAAATTTTTATATTAATCTCTCGGCCTATTCATATCTGCCGGAGGTCCGCCAAGTCCAACCGCCTTTACAACAAAGGGAGAAATAATAACAGCAAAAATATAACTGACAATTATTGATATTGGAAGTGTCGCCAGCCACTGACCAAGCCAATGAACCATAAGTGGAGGCATATTAGCCTGAGGAGCCGCATGTGCATGAGACTGAGCAATACTGATAAAGCTGCAGACCGCACTTACAATAATAGCATTAATAAGAGCAAATGGAATGCTATTAAGAAGTGTAAATTTAAGCGAACCAGGCTTTGCATTAAGCTTAGTTGCAAGCCCTCTTCCCAGCTTACCAATAGGAATAATAATTGCTACTATAAGGCCAACCACTATAGACTCAAGCAGGCTTGTAATCAACATAACAGGTAGTGGAGGCATAGATTCCAGGGCATGAGGATTCTGACGTCCAGCCATGCCTCTTGCCACAAAAACAAAGAGCAGGCCCATTATAGCCGATATAATAACAGCCATTATAATATTAACCTTCATTTCTTTTTTCTTCATATCTTCCATATATCCCCGCCTCCTCTATCTTATAGAATAATTCCAATTTATCATAAGTAAACCTATATGTCAAAAGACCCACAAACTTCTCAAGCAAAAAAAATCTCTGGTATTATTTCACACCAGAGATTTTTAAATATAATTAATATTTTATTTTTGATTATAACTATATAGTTTTAAATTATACCTCTACTGTTCTTACTTCAACTTCAACCCTATCTTCCTGTTCAAGAGCTTCCCTGTTCTTTCTATCTCTTACCATAAGAAAGATTGATGTAACAAGAAGTACTCCACCAGCAATTGCTATAAAAGGTGTAAACTTATCTAAGAAATCTGTATCAAAGTTAGATAAAACAAGTGAACATGAGTTATTAAGCATATGCATAATAATTGAAGGAATAAGTGAACCTGTCTGAACCCTTACTATATTAAATACTGCACCTGTTAAGCCTGCCCAGAAAGCCCAGAGAACAGATCCATGAATCACACCAAAAAGTATTGATGTAATGATTACTGCTACTGCTGTAGGCATAGCCTTATCCAGTCTCGAAAAAACAAATCCTCTAAATACAATTTCCTCTGTTATTGGAACTAATATAGCTGTAACCAGAAGTGACTGCCAGAATGGTAAACCAGAAATTTCTGCATTACCTTCTACCATAGCATCTACAAGGTCTTCAGGAAATGGAATCAGATCCATTCCAAAATTAAGGAATCCTATGGAACCGATAGAAGCAAGTAATGTAAGTAATAAAGTCTTAACCGATACCTTCTTAATTGAAACCTCTTCAGTAAATTTATGCTTTCTTATCTTTGTAACTATAAAATATATACCAAGAGCAAGAATAGCATTTAACACAAGAACTATTCCAAGATTACCCATAACCTGGTCAGCAACCTGTTCAGTCACTGCTGCCTGGTCAATTGCTTCCCCCTGGCTAGCTACCTTAATACCCTCAATAAAACCAAATACCATCATGGAACCTATGGTTGCTATTACCTGACATATTAAATATGTCAAAAAATAGCATAAAGCCTTTCCACTCTGTTTTAAAACATTCTTCATCTTTTTAACCTCCATTTAAAACTTATTTATTACTTTGTTTGTTTCATATCTGATAATGCGATGATACATCAAGTTTTAAAATAAAAGTCAAATCTGTTGTAAAACGCTTTTTTTTAGTCGTAAAATGTAACTCATTCATCATCAGCCTGTTTTTTTCTATAAAATCTGCTAGGCCTATGGGCATCTCCCACTGTGATATAATCCGTCTCCTCTATCATGGGAGCTATTTTCTTACGGAAATTAGCCTTATATAGTTCCTTCCCAAGAAGTATCTCATAAACCTTCTGAAGTCTTGGGAGTGTAAATTCTTCTTCCACTAGATGAAATGCTATATCAGTATATTCCACCTTATTTTTAAGTCTCCACCTGGCATACTTAATTATTTCCCTATGATCAAAGGCTATTTTTTTATTTGAAGCAAGAAGCTCCTCAACATCCACAAGTTCAGCCGAAATTGTTCTCTCTCCAGCTTTATAGTCAAGTTTTTCAATAGGAACAAGAGCCATATAGGCAACGGAAATAATTCTCATTCTAGGGTCTCTCTTAACCTCACCAAAGGTATAAAGCTGTTCAAAATATATATTCTTAAGTCCAGTCTCTTCTTTGATACCTCTTTTGGCAGCCGCATCCAGAGTTTCTTTTATACCCACAAATACTCCAGGAAGGGCAATTGTATTCTTAAAAGGATTTTCACTCCTCTTTATCATAAGCAGTTTAAGTCTGTCATTTTCAATAGTAAAAACAAGAAGATCTACCGCTACCGACAGCTTCTCATATTGTGATGAATCATACTCTTCCATTTATCTCTCCTTTATATCTCTCCTTTATATCTTTCCTTTATATCTTTCACTTTTCTCAGAATTTATCTGATTCCTTATTATATAGGCTCTTCTATTTATTTAAATCATACACAAAATCCATCTTAGATATTGTACATGGAAAAGCGTCTACAAGCAACTCTACTCATAGACGCCTTTAAACTTTATATTTTCTCTAATTATATTTTTTGATTATATTTTGCAGGATTATTCACTAGCCCAATTTTCAGGGAAATTATACATTCTTACAAACTCAACGGTTTTATATTCCCCATACTTAGGGCTGTCAAGTGTCATAAATACAGCTATGACATTTGATGGATATATATCATTTGAAACCCTGTCCATATAAGAACTATAATCAAAGGCTGTAGCACTTGAACCTACATTGGTTCCATCATACACATCTGCCAGCTTATCAGCTCTTACAAACTTAAGCTCCTTGATTCCATATCCATTATAAACATTGGTATCATATTTCCAGGTTGTAGCCTCCCTGCTTTTATCAGCATTTTCTGCTGATGTATAAATAATTTCAGAATAATCAACAACAAGCTCATAATAGTCAGTGCTTGTCCTCTGAACCTTTCCCAAGGTAACATGAGTATCGGTCTTATCATATAAAGAAAGTGTATCTCCAACCAGATTATCCTGAGAATTCCCAAAAACCGGAATATCCGACTCAAGTCCATCCGAATATTTGGCCCCTTGTATTTCCGAAACCACCTTCTCCATAACTATATCCGTCACCTGCCTGCCATAGGTTTCGCCCTGCATATCATAATACATATTCACGATACTTGAAATAATAGTGGCAAATACAGTCATCAGAATAGCCAGCATTGCAAATGTAACTATCATCTCTACAAGAGTAGTGCCACAATTATTCTTAAATCTTTTTATTAAGTTTTTAATTCTGATTTTTTTATTCATGGTATCTACCCTATAAATAGTTCATCACAAATTTCCTACTTAAAGTTCTTATCGAAGTTTTTATAAGTTCTTATCGAAGTTCTTATTGATTATATACTATATCCTGATATTTTATAATCAGTTTTCACACATTATTCTTATATTATCCCTATATTATCCTTATATTAAATACAGTTCTCATAATTCTATGGATACTCTTCGTATCTGAATTTAATAGCCTTAGGCTGTATCTTTACCGATGTATTATTACTGGAATAACCTGTAGCCAGAATATCCATAAGATTAAGTCTGTTTTCAGAGGCTATCCCCGAGGTACTTCCTGATTCAACCATGAAGTTAGCCTGAATATTGGTTTTTTCCTCATCCAGCTTCATCACAAATACAGGCATAATATTACCTGTATCCGAATTTTCCTTTAATGTATAATTCTTAATACTTATCTTGGAAGTATCCGGACTCTTTTTATATAGCTCTGCTTCAAATTCCTCCTCGGCATTTCTGATATCAATCGCCTCAAGCCTCATATTATTAGAGAAGCTAAGCATGTTGTAAATAATAGCTAATACTATCATTACAACAACAAATGCAACTAAGGTCTCCAGCATAGTATTACCCTTATCATTTCTTATAATACTTGCAGTTTTATTAGACAAAGCTCTTTTGAAGTTTTTATATATATATGATTTAAACTTCCTCATAGCATTTCCTCTTAATCTTTTTATTCTCTGGATTCAAAGGACCAAATCCACTTTTCATTTGAATCAACACTATATTTATATGGATTATACTGTAATGAAGTACTGGAATCCGGTGAAGCTATTATAGCCTCTAAAGAAGTCTTTAAAGCAGTATCAGTCTGACTTGAATCCTTAAAGGTACTTGTGGATAAGCTATATTTATTAACCACAGTATATGACTGATTTGCTGCAGAGCAGGTAATCTCCATATAAAGAATAGCACCTTTTTTATTTATTTCCGATTGCTTCACAAGGCTTGTGGTTCCACCATCATAAGAAACTATCTCGGCATTCTCTGACGGAACCCAGTACATACATATTTCAACCTCTCCAGGGAAACCATCAAGAGTCTCTCCATAATTATCATCTGTCCTATAGCCTGTTGAAGTGTCGCCTCTATTATAATCAATTGTAAAATACCTAAATGCCGCGTCCTCATTATGAGCCGTATGATTGTCGCCTGTAAGCTTATTATTCATATCATAATATGGCCACGTATCATCCTGAAATATATTAAATCTTACATATTTCCATATAGAACTTGAATATGGTGCACTATCAGCAGCCAGCTCATCTTCCATAGCAAGACTAAGGGTATTAGCAGCTTCCGAACATCTTTTACTGGCAACATTTTTACTTTGAGAGGAATAATATGTATAGGCCACTAGCAAAAGTGAAAATGTAAAAATAATGATAACCGTAATAATAATAATAGCCACAATAAGAGCAGCCCCGGAATTCCCAGACCTTTTATCAGAATTCTTATGATCATATGAAATTGTAGACCATTTCTTATTCATACTTTATTTATACTTTCTACATTTTCTTATTTAATACCAGTATCATAAAGTCAAAATGCTTATCTTTATTTCCATTATTATAAAAAGCACTCTGACTTATGATACTATAAACTTTAAACTAATAGCCAACGTAATTCATATACTGATAGTCCAGCTCTGTCCACATGGTTTTTCTTACATAGGTATTATCTGAAGCATATTGAGTCTCGTCATTATGATATCCTTCATCTAAAGGATTATATGTAAGTCCTGCAATTCCAGTTTCCTTTTCATAAAGCATAAGCCTATAATTACTTCCATCGGCTTCAGGATATAAGGATGTAGCAGCAATATAATTATTTGCTATATATTTCTTAACATCATCAATAGTCATATTCGCATAAGGATTAGACTGAGCATTCTCATATGATGACATACCCTTATATTCATTTGCAGCATTATCCTTGTAACGAATAGTCCTTAGTCCAACTTCATCATCTGATGAATCAGTTACAATAATCCTGATACAGCTTACCTCTGATTCTACGGTAAATCCAGCATTATAAACTTTATCACTACTAATCAAGTCATTTATATTATACTGAGCTTCATAATAATCTGCATCCGCAGGAATTGTTATTGATAATTCATTAGTAGAAAGATACTCTCCATTACTTCCTTCTAATACAAGATGATAGCCTATAGTATGATTATTATTTGCATTTGCAACATCATCAGTTCCACAATAACTATAATATTCAGTAATCAGATTAGCGAAGTCCTCATATGTAATGTTTTCATTTGTATAACCTAATTCCTCATACATATAGCAATATAAGCCAAATATAAACTTGGAATAAAGAGCCATTCCAGTATCATCATTTTCAAAATCAAACTCACCTACAGAATATTCGTTGTATGTGAGCCATTCACCGCCAAATCCAAATTCACTTTTCATATCACTCACATCAAAGTTTATGATGAACCAATACTGAGTCGTATCCCCTTCAATAACATCAACCGCCGTTCTTAAGAATGAATTACCATCTGCGTCTACAGCCTTAAAACTATCAACCCAAGTGTTATAACTTTCATCATTCCAATATTTATAAATATTTCTGGTAATATTATTCGGATAATTATCCCATACTATTTCAATGTCACTCATATATACACCAGTACTTTCTTGGCTTGCATAGTCATAAGCACTAATATCATAAGTTAAAAAATTATTAGTTTTTCTTCCCCACCAATCATAAGGACAATACTCAGAAACCTTATCACCATACTGATAAGTGAAACCATCTACATAATCGAAATCCCCAAGGATCTTACTAGTCACATCAGTCTTATTTCCTACAAAAGACACACTACCATTTCTTACATAAAGATTGTGATTAGTATTATTAACATTATTTCCATTCTTATTAACATGATTATGAGTCGACATATATCGCTCTGCCTTAAAATATGTCTGCTGATATTCTTCTTTTTCTCCTATATAATAATTGCTATGTATATTTTCATTACCAGCTTCTACACTAGTCTGATCAGTCTGGCTGGATACACATCCTATAGGAATTTCAGAATCATCTGCATTAAAGCAATACTTTATAGTTTTAGCAGGCTGTGATGTAATACCATACTTATATCCAATACCGTAATTACGACAGCCCTCTATAAGACCCAGGCCACTAGTATTATATGCAATTCCGGCAGAATAATCAGTATCAAGTGTATTATTTACATAAACCAGGCCCGTATTAATATCTAGGTTTAGACTTATATCATATGTATCATCATCTGTATCTTCATCTGTATCTTCACCGGAAGCCAGACATAATATTCCAGCCCCTCTTGCATCTCCTGCATCTGTAGTAGAATCAAGAGCATAAAGATTACCGTGATTTGTTGAATAGGTTATACTGCTTCCAGCCTTTGCATATGAAGCAATTCCACCTACCATAGTTCCAGTAAGGATTCCTGTATTACCTGTCAAATTATTCATATCCACGCTATTAGGAGCAGACTCTGTAGAACTAATACCTGTGATCGTTCCAGCATTTGTAACTGCTATTCCACCAACCCAGGATACCTGTCCTTCAACTGAACCAGTAATATTTCCATCATTAGCACATAATTCTATATTCCAGTTATTATCTACTGCTATTCCTCCAGCCTGTAGACCATTAACCTGATTTTTATTAGTTGACTCTAATACACTACCATAATTATTAACCAATATACCAGCTGCATTTGTTCCTGTTATAGCACCATTATTTACTGAGCTTGATATCTCACCGCAGCTATATACAGCTATACCAGCCACGTTTGTGCCAGTAATGGTTCCTTCATTGGTACATCCACTGATGGTTCCCGGATAAATTGTAGACCCGTCAGTATCTGTATCTATTACACCATTTATTCCTGCAATTGCTGCTATTGATTCTGTATCATAAGCATATGGCGTATAGTTAATACAATCTTTTATAGTGCCCGCATTCACTTCAGTAAGGCCACCCATATAAGTAGCATTTGCAGCCTCATAAATTGAAGCAGCTTCTCCTCCTGCATCGGCAATGGCCTGATTAGCAGCCTCCGTACCTGTTGCCTTATTCTTACAGTTAGCAAGTGTCATTGTTGTTGGCACTCTGCCTGTAACTCCACCAAGATATGCATGTTTAATATTTGAATCATAGCTTTCTGCAACAGCAGTTCCTGAATCGCCACCTACATATCCCGTAGCATTAACCGAACAGTTATTTGTAAAATTACTTACACTTATATTAAGCCCCTCCGGTACATATCCAAAAAGTCCTCCGGCAAAAAGCCCGGCTTCAACATAAATACCTGATAGTTCATAATTTTTATCATCTGTGGTCGAATCTGCGAAATCCATAGTGAATGTCACATCAGAATAAGTTTCAAGTTTGGCATTACTTGTAGCAGTTCCATTTATATTTGCTTCTGTAAATGTAGTATATGCAGCATTTACGGATTCATTTGCATCAAGCGCACTTGCCACCTTATAAAGTGAGCCATTTACATTATCAAACTGATTAGAATGTCCACAATTAATAAGTCCAAACATACCTCCTGCAAACATACCTGCTTTTATCTGTATGTCGGATGTTATTAAAGATTTTTCCGAAGACTGGCCCACCATATATGTGAGTAAAGAATCAATTGCATTATCATATTGATATACACCAGCGTAAGCTCCAGCAAAATAATCCGCAACAACCTTAACGCCTGATATTTCACCAGAACAACGCATAGTTTTGGCACGTGATGCACCAGTATAAGCACCAGCATAAAACTTAGCCTTTACTAAGACAGGATTTTCCGGATTAACCGCTATTTTCACGTAATGCTTCTGACCATAATCTAATCCTATAATACCACCAACATCATATCTACCTACAACTGTATATGCATCATTTATCGTATAATTATCCCAATCTAATGCATCACTTTGTTGATTTAAACCTATATTATCTTTATCTTTAGCATCAATCACGTATCCTAACAAACCACCAACAATATCCTGTCCCATTATAATCATTCCACAGGATGAATCATCCGCCTTTACAGGTTTTACATTATTAATATATGCCGTTTTGGTACTTCCAACGGCACCACCAACAAAATCTCTTCCGAATATAACTGCATCAATCTCAGAGCCTGGAGCTTCCTCCATAGTATTATTAGCCATACTATTTATATCACATGGATGATCTTTCCTTATAATACCAACCAGTCCACCAACCGAAGCTCCTCCGAATTTTGCATCAGATGCATCCATCAACTCCTGAACCATATCTGATGTAAGATAATCTGGATCACTTAATATATTTTCTATATCAGTCTCCGAAAATCCTATAAGTTCAAGAGTCCTACGTTTAGTTTCTTCCGACTGAATATTATCACAATTTAAGATATTTATGGATGTTGCTCCAACTATTCCACCAGCACCGCCTGTATATGCTAAGTTATCATTTTCATTTTTTATATATACATATATAAATTTATTATCACTGTCTATAGCCAGGACACTACCTGCATTAAGCATGTTACTATTATAAATAGGACCTTTAACACTTGTATTATATGCCTGATAACAATGTATCTGTGATACCATAGATCCCTCATTAAGACTTGGATCTCTAAAGCTAAAGGTTTCCTGCCACTCATCACCAGGACCCATTCCTCCAGAAATACCACCGACATATAATCTGCCTAATACTATAGCTTCATTAGTAACAGTATAGGTTTTATCTTCAGTCGAAGTGCTACTTTCAGGAAGGTCATACCTAATACAATCGGAGCACCCAAAAAGTCCACCAACATACCTAAATCCCAAAACAGCCGTTTCCGGATTTGAATACCCGAATACACTCTCAGTATCATCATAGGTATTACTACAATTTTCAACGCTGAAAAGACGAGCATATCCCACAAGGCCGCCCTTATAATAGTCATGTCTAAATACACCATTCTCTGATGACGATTGTAATTTCTTATCAATTGTATCTACCAAAGCATCAATTTCAGAATCCTGATATAGCATAACACTAGTACAATCCTTCATGCTCGCAAGCTGGAAATTACCACTAAAAAATCCTAATGCATCATACAAATCATACATAAATTTTTCCGAATTAGTTCTAGTATATACACTATTTTTATCATCTACCATGAGCCCATCCTGGAATACACCTGCAATTCCACCTATGAAGGAACATCTATTTTTATAGCTTATATTATTTCTATATGTTTTATCATCAGGATCCATTTTTCTTGTCTGTGTATATGTAACAACAGACATATCACTCTTTGAGTCAAAATATAAATGCTTATCGTCATCTATAACATAATTATAAACCAGTTCATCACCAGAAATAATTCCATAGTTATGACAATCTGATATAGTAATTTTTGCATCCCTGTAAACCACCTGACCAGTCATTGAATAAGACTTTGCATTTGCATAATCCGATTCATCAGGATCAATTACTACACCATTAATCGTCTTATCGCTGATGCGATAACCATCATGGTAATACTCATATCTATATTTTCCTTTTTCATCGGCAATATCACCGGTATTATTACCTGTATACTGATTTTCACCATATATACTATCATCTCCAACATAATGAACATATGCACGACCAACAATACCACCGACATTCTCCATACCTGTGACATGACCATAATTATATAAATCAGATAAAACAGCCTCATAATTCTTAGATGAGTAAGTTGTAAAGGACTGACGTCCAATTATTCCACCTACATCAGTTCTTCCATTTATATGAGTTATATCAGCCTTTGCAGAAGTAGCATTATTATCTTCATTATCAAATAATGTAAGATTGGATATGCTTCCGATATTGTTACCAGCAAATCCACCAACCATACAGCTGTATACTACAGTATAATCTCTATAGGTGCTTCCTGATCCAGAAGAGATATATACTCTTTGAAGTCCTTCAACTACGTGCTTATTTAAAGCAACTGATTTAATATCTCCAAGATTTTCAGCAAAAAGTCCAAGTGGCATAAGTCCTGCCCTTGCAGCCTTTGAACCCGAACTATCTATAGAATCTGGATTGCTAAGCCCTAGTACTTCTGAGTAATCGTCCGTATCATTATTAACACAAGCATCCTTAATTTCACGTCCATATATTCCATATAGAATATTTCCTGTTATGGTAATATGAAGATTACTTATGGTATATACATTTTCAGTATCACCAGTTGTATTAACTGAATTATTATCTGCATTGGAAGCAGATGTAAATGTATCATTCTTACTAAGACATCTGAAACCAGGGAATGGATATCTTACCGTATCAGTTAAATCGGAGGTGGCTAAAGTATAAAGACTACTTGTCCCTCCATCACTTTCAGATATAGACTCATAGTTTCCAGTTGCAACACTAAGTCCATCATAATCAATTCCTGATACAAGTCTGTCTGCACTAATATTATCATCATAAGAATTAAGAAAATAATTGATGCCATCCGAACTATTTGTCCCTATAAAATCTTCCCAATCCAAATCATTAAGTAACTCATACGTATTTTTACTATCTGAATCAGAAGCTGTATAAGAATTTTTATAATCCGTCTCATAACGAACATTAAATAAATGACGACAATTGCTTATTTCAAATATAGAAGCACTTGAATCTGTTTCGTCTACACTATAATCCTTAAAGGTTGGAGATTCACATAATTGATCCCCATTTTCATCCTCAGTTTCTATATAGGAGCCCATATTTCTACCGCTGGTTGCCATTCCCGCACTAACGCCTTCTTTTAAAATCTCAGCCTGTGCAAAGATTTTTCTCTCATCAATTCCAAACCTGTAAAAACTATATGTATTTCTAAAATATAATTCTTCATCATTTGAATCGATGGAATCATTCATAGCCTCAAGTGTTTCATAATATGATAAAGTCTCAGCCTGAACATCTGCAGCGTCAAATATCATATGATACTCATTCCCATTCTTATACATAGGAAATCTATATTTTACACCATTCAGAGTTTTTGTTGTTCCACCAGATGTTGTTACCTCAACCTCTTCATTCATTTCTGAATACTCACTTGATAGATATTCCACAACTACTTCCGTCGGATTATTAGCAGCACTTGTAATATCTTTAACACCGGCAGTTTCAAGAGCATACATATCTCCAATATCCATGGTTAACTTCATAAGCCCTGTTCCATCATCGCTGAATATTGTATATACAACCGTATCTCCATCAACAAGAACTTCATTAGAATCTGTTGCTGTGTCATATAAAATCAGATCAAGTACATTCGAATTTTTAAGCTCAAGCTTTACATTTGCATTTTTCTCTCCACGTCCCCTGATTTTCTGAGCCAGCTGATCTACGCTATAGTAACCAACCATATTGTCACTACGCACTTCTATGGATCTATCCATAATGCTAACATAAGAATTACCTTGGTCAGGGCTTTCAGATTCATAGAGAAGCTCATCAGCCCTATCTGTATAGCTTGCCGAAAAGACCTGACAAGCATCAGGAGAAAATTCCAAAACTATGGCATGATTAAGAACTGAGGTATCAGAAATATATGATGCTATAAGATCAAATAATACCTTAGCCCCTATCTTCTGAAGCTGTTCATCAGTAAGCGTAGTTCCACTATTAAGATCAATCCCATCCAAAAGACTTCCGTCAAGATACTTATCATAATCACCTGTTTTAGCCCTAAGTCTAAGAAGTGTTCCTCTCTCCTTATCAGGATTTTCATTAAGTTTCCATATATCATCCCAGGAATAGGTAGTAGTTGTGGATCCATTTGTCTCATATACTATATTATTAAGCAGACTCTCTGAAAGAATATAATTTGTTGCATATCCCGTATCAGCATCTATAGATGAACTACTATTACTTGCTTCTATAAGACTATTAATTATCTTTCTATCTAAGGCTCCACTACCTTCCAGCTCCACCAGCTGATTCTGAGCTGCAAAGAATATTTCTTCCGCTGAAGATTCTTCATGTTTAAACCTTGACCAATCCTGCCATCCCAGTATTCCAAAGAACCCAATTCCAAGAATCATGGTCATAAGCACCAAAACAACAATAAGCTCAACAAGTGTAAAGCCTTTATTAGCCTGGCTTATCTTCTTTACTCCCGGAGGATTATCCCTTTCATAATCAGATTTTGGGAAGATCTTTAAAATATTCAATTTTGATTTCTGAATATTATTCATAAAATCACCCTTTATTTAAAAAATATAACTTTATTATAAATTATTATCCCTAAATACCATTCTATATATTTCATGCTATTCCTGAGGACTATATGGCTCCACATAATCAACCAGCCACAGATATCCCGGTGTGTCACTATTCGGGCCTCCGTCCTGGCGGAAAGCTTTAACTCCAGAATCTTTACCATCTGCTGTATTTTTACCATATTTATTATATATAGTCTGATAAGTTGTACCATTTTCACCCTGAATATTTTGGCACCAGTCATACATATTTTTAGTAGTAACACCAGAATTAACGACAAACTTATCAGATACAATCATCTTATATAGCATTCCACTACGTGAACCATTAGCACTATTCCACTGAGAAAACATATTTTCAAAACTAGTAACCTTACTTGTATCAAATGTTCTCATATCAAGAGTAATGCCTGGGGAAGCACAATTAAATCCAGCATGTTCAAACATACATTTCATATTTGTACATTCACTTGTATCAAATTGTGTAAGAAAATCATATTCAGTCAAATCCCAACATAGATAGAACATATAGCTTGCATTTGTAATCTGTATCTGCTCAAAACCTTTTAATTCTAAGGAGCTCATTAATTTGCAATTCTGGAACATGCTATTACAATTTATTGCCTTAGCACTTCCGCTATTATTTGTAATATTCATATTTACTTTCTGAACTTTAGATCCATTAAACATGTTTTTAAATCCATCAGCAGCTATATTTGTGATGTCCATTTCGCCAAAATTAACATCAAAACCCGAGCCATCTGCACCTGCATTTTGAAACATACTTTCCGGATTTAGGTAGCTAAGCTTATCAAAACCTGTTACATTTAATTTACTTAGTATTCTAGCGCCATTAAACATACTACTACTATTAACAGGTATTTTACCTGTTCCGCTATTTATAAGAGTCATAGTAAGGGATTTAACCTTGGAATTATAAAAAGCATATGCAAAACCATCGCTAAAGAAAGATTCAATATCCATTGTACCAAAATCTATTGTTAATTCAGCATCACTACTACCAGCATTATTAAACATATAAGATAAGCTTTTATATTTTAATACCGAATCAGTACTATATGAAACATTTTTTAGTGATGTACATCCATTAAACATATAATATAGATATATGCCCTTTTCTGTTGTCCCAGATACATTAATATTTACATCCGTTAAAGCTTTACAGCCTTCAAACATACCATTAAGCACTATATCTGCTTCAGCTGCACATTGACCTTCTAACTGACCATAAGCTAAATTAGCTGCATTTATTGGGGTCGTCAGTTTTTCACAATTTTTAAACATCTCAGCATAATTATGAGAAGCAGCACCAGATGCAAATAAATCATCTAGCCCAACTATTGTAGTAAGACTTTTACAATTATAGAAAAATCTGAAAAGCCCATTATGCTCAATTGATACACCAACATCATTTTTATTTGGAATTCTATTGAAATCTTTTTCATATTTCTCATTTGTAACATAGCTGGCATCTAAATCACTTAAATCTATATATGTAATATTAGTACATTCACAGAACATCTGAGCGCAACATGGATTTAAATAAACTTCATCAGCCGTTGTATACCAATAATAGGTACCATTATCTTCCAAATGTCCATATACCTTAATTTCCGAAAAATCATCTATTAAAGATTTATAATAGGCCTTTTTCGTACTATCCTTAAGAATGTAGCTTCCTCCATTTGAATATGCCCAATCAGTTTCACTAATTGTTATATCCGTCCAGCTGGAAAGGTTTGTAGGTTGTCCCTCACTTACAGGCCATCTTTCAAATCTCTTAATATTCTTATTATCAGTTATATCAGATTGATAATATACACCAAAATTAGCATAAAACATGGTATGGGACTTTCCACCCTGAGCCACAAATTTCATACTTTTAACTTTACTTACATCCAGAGAAGTATCACCCTCTGCTGTAACAGTACCTGTTTGAATATTTCCATCCTCATCCTCAGGACAGTCAATTTTCTGGCCACCCTTAAGAGATATAGTTGCTGAAAATTTACCTTCAAACAATAAATTTTTTATAACATCCTTAGCAGGGGAAGCAGCCCTGATTTTAAGCTCCACATCCTCACTATCTGAAGTAAGGAGATTTGCATCATCAGACTGCGGGATTATCGCTGAAACCTTCTTCTCTGCATCATTTCCAATCTGGCTATCCCAGTCATCAATAAGTATATTCTCAGGCATATACTGATTATAGGTTACTGTAGTGGTAACGCTTCCACCATCTGTGCTATATTCCTCTTCAGTTTTTCCATCTAAAAAATCAATCTTAACCTTATTAGCAGTATCATTTGTGAGAATCGCCTTTTTCTCCTGCATAGCAGCAAGTGTAAAATCAAATGATTCTTCTTCAGAATTAAATACCATATCTTCAATATCTGAAAGCCCATAGCCACTTCCTGATATAGCAAGATTATATAATCCATCATCTCCTGAGGTATAGGAATTAGAGGTTGTAAGCCAGCCTCTATAGCTCCAAGGGTAAATATCCGATTCACTTAAAGCTGTCTCTATCTCATCCCAACCTTCCTCCGAAATCAGACCAAAATGCTTTGTTTTATTAAATGTTACATCGCAAGAGCCATCCTCTCCAAATGGGATAAGGTCATTTTCACAGGAATTAAAAGTAACATTTTTAGAAATCACCTGTTCATCTACAGTAGCCTGAAATGTAAAGCTGTCACCCTCTGTATTAAAGATATAGCTCTTTAATGATTCTATTCCCATTGCAAGTCCAGAATCACCTGATGCATCATTTCCAAATACTGCATTTTCATCAGTATCAGAACCATCTATCGAAGTAAGCTTCCAGCCAGTGAAATCAAAATCCTCATTCAGGGACATAGTATACTGATCACCATCTTCAGAATCCTTATTAGTGATTACTCCTGTGTCATAATCCCAATTAGAGCTTTTTATAGTACCACCACTAATTTTGAAGGTCATAGACACCTGATAAAGAGTCTGCTTTCCCTGAGTTACAGGTGTAAATGTAACAAATCTTTCATCACTCTGAGGCTGATCTGAAATTAAAGTGACAGTCTTAGATTCTACACTTGCCACTCCTTCCTGATAAACAGTATCATCTCCGCCCTGAGTATTAGTTCCGTCATAAGCTATATCTGTTGAAGAGGATGTAAAACCAGGCCATATAGTCAGCATATCGCTGCTTGATTTAGCCTTGGCAGCAACAATTGCACTATCATCATCTTCATAAGATGTTTTTGTCCATTCTTTTCCATCATAGTAATAATATATTCCATCTTCCTTATATAAGGCTTTGGATACAGTGTATGATGGTAAATTTTCAGCTATAGCAGCAGTTATTCCATCTTCCAGATTGGCAGCATTCCATATCCAGAATCCAGTATTATCGCCATCCTTTGAACCAGCATTTTCTCTTATTTTACTTCTTAATTCAGGGGTAAGTGTATTTGAACAGTTGTTATAAAGATCAGTAAGAACAACCTGTGCTGATTTAATAGCCGCATCGCCATTTGCCATGCGTTCCTTATCCTTGGAATCCTCTATTACACCAAGTAATAAAGGAGTGGTTACTGCTGTAATGATTGCAATTATCACAAGCACGACAATAAGCTCCACCAGTGTGAAGCCTTTAGTGAAGCTTTTATTTTTATAATTTATTCTATTACCCTTATCCATATTCAAATTCGTATTCAAATCCTTATCTTGAACATAGATTCCGGGTTCTTTCCTAAGATTCTTTCCTAATACTTTTGATACTATACCACCCACCCTTAGAGTATCTCTGCTAATCATAAGTTCTACCTCCATGATATTCTGACTTGTTTCGATAACTCTAGGCTTATGAAACCCAAAATCATAGCCCTTAGGTAAGTTAAAAATATATACTTATTCTTAAACCATTCAAATATACCTTTTGTACCGTAATTTTATCATAATAAGGCCTCAAAAGCTATAAATATCTTTGTTCGGTGAAGAAATGATGAACTTTAGATATATGTAAGAAAACGGCTAAAATATTAGAATATATTCAGTTCCTTATCCTATAATGAACAACGAATTATATAGTATTTTTTTGTCATTTTATATTTATTATAATCTTCTTTTATTATCACTTTAATTGTTAATAGTTGAGATGCAGGTCATCATGCATATTGTAAGAGCCACTTCCTCAGCCACTACCGCCGCCACAGCACTATTTATAGCCGAATTGCTTGCCGCCCTGACAGATGCGTCATAGTCATCAATTGCCCCATAAACATCTCCCACAAGGATAGCAGCAAACATAAGTCTCAGCTTGTTATTTATAGTCCAGTTTCCGAAGCCCTTTGTGTTTTTCAACAATTTTTCAACTTCACTTATCTCACTTACAAGCTCCCTGTAATTAAGATCAACATTTATAAGGGTTCCGAGAGTAGAAAACTCAGTATATTCATTTCCATACTTAAGGCCCTGATTTAAAAATGCCTCGTAAAGATTTATTACCTTATCGCATTTATCCTTAACATTCTCATCAGAAAGAGTAAGAACCTCGCTTACCCCTTGAATTTCATTAGCTCCAACCTTAAGCTTAAGCTGACTTCTAAGATATTTATAGCACTCCTCCATCTCTCCTATTATAGAATCATTATCCTTATTAGTAAGTACCATGAGCATGGCAAATGCAACGTCATCCGAACCTGTGATCATAGGATGCTCTTTATTCATTTTCTTATAAAGGTCCTTATATCTTACTGCCAGTTCCTCTGTTTCAAAGACTCTTCCAGCCTCAATAATACTTGAAGCTGCCTGTATCAGGTAACCATTATCTGACCACATTCCCTTTGAAATTATGTCATAAACCTTCTTTAAATCCTGGATATACTGCTGAGGATTATTACTAATAGCCATTTTACTTGCTATAACAGGCATAGATGTGGACTGGAATCCAGAGAAAACCCCTGTAGTTTTCTCAATCATTTTCTTACAGGCCTTAAGTTCTTCCACATCAACCTCTTTATCAACATTGGTATAAACAAGAGAGGCCGCAATATTAATCATACAATCGCTAAATGTAAAACATTTTTCGATTTTTTCCTTGTTTTCTATAAAAAGATCAACCTTAGCTTTTACTTTTTCATTCATTTCTCTACCTCACTAATCTTCCCTAAATAATACTGGGATCATTCAATTATAAATCAAAATCTTTCCCCAAAAGCTTCAACCAAGCCTACTCCCAGTTTCTTACTGCATCATTATAATACTGAATCATAACCGGTTTTGTAAGCTGGTTTGCCTCTATCACATCATTCTCTGAAGGCATCTCATCCTTGCCAAATTTGAATAAGGCCTGGATGCTGTCCTCTGTAAGATATTTTGTTTCTATGGATGGATCTATCTTTATATTATCTACCTTTTCAATAAAACTTTCATCATTTTTTACGGCCATATTAAAACCCCAGTCTCCAAATGCTGGAACCTGAAGATGATATGGAGCCACTGTAAAGCCCTCATTTTCCAGTGTTTTAGTCACGCACCAGAAGGGTTTTGTAGCATAATAAGGGCTGGTGGACTGGACATTCAAAATTCCATTCTCGTCAAGTACATTTCCACATAGACGGTAAAATACGTTGGAATATAACTTGGCCAGGGCCTCATTATTTGGATCCGGAAGGTCCACTATTACAACTCCGTACTTTTTATTACATTTCTCCAGATACTCATAGGCATCTGTATTAATAATAGTAAGTCTGTCCGACTCAAGAGCCCCTTCATTAAGCTCTGAAATAACCTTATCCTCGCTACAAATTCTTGTCATTTCGCTATCCAGATCCACCAGGGTAATATGGGTCTCAGGATATTTAAGAAGCTCTCTTGCAGCCATTCCATCGCCGCCTCCCAGTACAAGAACCTCAGATCTATCATTCGCAATACTCATTGGAATATGAATAAGAGCCTCATGATATCTATACTCATCCTTTGAAGAAAACTGTACATTTCCATCAATATAAAGTCTTACATCATCCTTATGACGGGTAACAACAATTTTCTGGTATGGGGTCTGCTCAGACATAATGACCATATCCCTGTAGAGTCCATTTTCTATAATACGTCCTATATTTTCAGAGACTACCATTCCAAAAATCATAAGCATCATAAGGAGACAGACAAGAACCTTATATCTTTTAGCTTTATTAATCCTGCTTTGATATTTAAATACAATAATACAGGCACATATAAGATTACATGTACCAGCCAGAAATGAAGTAGCAAAAAATCCAAGCTTTGGTAAAAGAAGAAGGGGAAATGCTACGGAACCCACAAGTCCTCCAATATAATCAAAGCTGAAAAGGCTGGACAGGGTAATCCTCAGATCTTTATTATCCTCTTCTATAATTCTGGTAAGAACAGGGATTTCCGCTCCCACAATTGTTCCTATCAGAATAATCTCTATATACATTACAAGTTCATAGGATTCCAGATAAAGATTTGCCAAAAAAAGAAGAAGTGAGCTAAGCCCACCTATTACCCCCACTCCGATTTCTATGTTGGCGAACCAGTTAAAAAGGTCCTTCTTTATAAATTTTGAAAGATAAGAGCCAACACCCATTGCAAACATATAAAGTCCAATTGTTATGGAATAATGCAGGGTGCTGTCTCCAACCAGATAAGAACTTACCGCACTGATAATAAGCTCATAGACCATAGAACAGCCTGAGATTATCAGTGTAGTAAGCATTAAAAGTCTATATTTTTTCATTCTTATGCAATAACTCCGCTTATAACTAAACCGAGACCTATAAACATACCAAATACCATGATACCTGCAGCAGCATTTCCATTTCCAACTTCAGTATTAAGGTCGTACTTTCTGTTGATTACCTTAAGAAGCAGATAACCTATAACAAGAAATACTACGCCAAGTCCATAATAAGCTATTGTGCTTAGTATTCCACTTACAAGGCTTATCTCACCCTCACTTATAACATATCCTGATGAGATTGCCACCCTGATAATTAAACCTATTGCTATATAAGCTCCGGCAGATATCCATCCAATTGCCTTATTACCCTTCTTGATTTCCTCTGGAAATGAACATGGAATTACAAGGTCAACTATAAAGCTTCCCAAGAGCATAAGGAATATTCCAAGAACAGAATATATAGAAACACTTACTATCTCACTAAGTACATTTGCCATTATTTAATCCTCTCTTTCATATAAATTTACTTTCCACTACTGAGGCCACCGCCATCTGAGCTTCTTGAACCAACACTAGTCTGTCTTATATCATTTGAATATGTATTAAGTCCGTTATTATAATCATAGTTTATAGAACCATCCGAATATCCTGTATAGGAAGAATGGGCATTGGAATAGGTCCCTGAATCGCTGCCATATCCCATTGAGTAGTAGAATCTTCTATAATATCTATGAGTTCTGGCTCTTGACCTATAAGGCTCTTTATCGCTTGTATAGGTATATTTTCTTGAAGAAACCTGAACATATATCTTGTCATCATCACCACGATAGATTATGCAATATTCCTTCTTGGTAAGTATAGCAACTGTATAATCATCATCCTCAGTATTCTGCTGGATTGAATCTGAATTACCACTAACTCCGTCTATAATATCCTTGGCAACCATCATTAGAGCTTCTTCCTCAGAATAGTTTTCAAGGAGACTGGAACCACTTATATATTCATATACATTTGCCTTCTGCTTATCCTCTCCTGTAATAGATGTCACATAAGTATATGCTGTAGTTGTTTTCTTAAGATATGGTTCTATCTTTTTAAAGGATAGGAGAATTTCCCCAGCATAAGAGGATAGAAATGCTCCAATAAAGATAATAGCCATTACTACCGTAAGAATTATATTATACTTTGATGTACCTCCTGAAGAAGGGCCTGAAGATCTGACATTTTCCCCATCCTTTCCAAACTCCCACGGATCCAGATAATAACCTGAGGAATATTCAGTTCCATCATCCCAGTTTTCAACAGAAACGATTTTTTCTTCTGTACTGTCCTCGTATTCTACAAAGGACATTTCTTCTCCTACGTCCACATCCACATCACCCAAAGCTGAAACAACTCTGGCACGTCCGCAATCTACCTGATGATATCCCAAAGTTCCCGCCATAGGGTTGATCTGTGAAAGGGAAAACTCGTTATAAACATTATCAATTGAAAGCCATCTTTCTGCATTATTGAAGTTTTCAGCAATCAGTCTATATTCATCCCATGGTAGTCCGTTTTTTTCATCTGCATACGTAATTTTACCGACTATCCTGTAATAATCTCCATCGGCTTTTATTCTGTCACCAACGGAATATTCTCTCGTACCCATTTATCACTCCGACCTTTCTGGGGTCCGCCCCACTATTCTTTCACACCTTCTAACCTTTATGTCGCTTGCCTTAAAGAGTTCCCTTAGAAGCTCCCCTATTTTATCAGCTACAGCTTCACCACATGAAAATACATCCACCGCCGCATATCCATATTCCGGCCATGTATGTACAGAAAAATGTGATGTCGTTATAACAGCAAAATAAGTGATTCCGACAGGTTCGAAACTATGCACGCACTCCTCTACAATATCTGCTCCTATTTCTGAAACCACCTTTCTTGCAATACTTTTTATTTCATTTTCGCTATTAATTATTTTTTCATCGCAGCCATATAAATCCACGAAAAGCTGACTTGCCATTTTATCTCCAATCTATATTGCTCATATAATTTGTCCCCGACAATATAGGGTTTAAAATATATATTTATATTATGATAAATTACATTTTATCTTATAAATTAATTATCAAGTATTAACATTTTTTGCCAATTTGTATAATTTATAATACTATTGGCTGAACTTTTAAATAGCGGGAGAAGTAAAATATATCACTCTAT
>JAILGP010000212.1 GCA_024696635.1 Eubacterium sp.
GAAGCAAATCATACATGATTCACTTCCTATTTAAAACTATTTATATTTAAAACTATTCATATTTAAAACTATTTATATTTAAAACTATTTAAAGCTTTCAAAAAATATCCCACGAAATTTTATGATATTCCACTAAACACCAAAATATTGTCAATATTCATTTTATAATTATTTATTTATCTTAGCATCCCTGAAATGTATTCTCTCAAGTTTCTCATTGGCTGCAGTTCTATCAATAATCGCCTTCATCAAAGCATCCAGTTTAGAACCCTCATTATAATCTGCAGGTGCTATATATTTGATTCTATTCTCCTTCATCATCTTCTCTACTTTAGCAGTATTACCCTTATCCCCATCATACACTCCTATAGAGTGTCCTCCGTAGGCATGCACCAGCTTCATGCAGGGAATATCTGTATCACTGTCTCCAACATATACCATGTTTCTAAATGGAACCCTGATATCCTCAGGAGCAAAATAATCATTTACGGCCTCATCATTTATATCAAGAACTCCCTTTGAGATTCTAAATAGATACTGGGTCTTGTTTGTATAATTGATTACCTGGGCCGGCCAGACCGCTACTCCCCTGTCATTATAAAAGAAGGAGCTGGCATAAATCCTTTCAAAAGCTCCATTTCTTGCCACTTTAGTACCCTCAATCATTTCCTTAAGTCCTGAAGATATAATATAATGTTCAACCTTAACACCAGCTTCCTGACCATATTTTTTTACTCTTTCAAACCATTCCTCAACTCCTGGAAAGAGCTTAACCTTAGATCCATATTCGTTAAGAAGTCTTTCGTTAAATACAAAATTACCCTCAGCTTCACGAATCATCATATACATATAAGCAAGGTTTGAATCCATATTATTCTTTTTAGCAAGATCATTAGTTTTCTTCCAAAATTCCTTAACATCATAACCAACTGACTGTATATAGCCCTGAGCCTGCATATCATCAGGAGATAGAGTTTTATCAAAATCATAACAAATTGCAAGTACAGGTATATTATCTATTTCTTTATCTTTATTCATAAATCAAATCCTCCACAACAAATCCCGGATTATAATCATAACAAGCCTTTAAATTTTCTACAATAAAAATATATTCTAAAATGCATTAATAAGATGATATCACAAAAAAATCATCTGTAAATAGCATGTAAATTCAACAAAAACAAAAATGATTTATATCAAAAGGCATTGCCAAATAGGATAATTTTAAATACAATATTGAATATTTGATATCCAATTAATTATTAAAATATTTATTTAATATCAAATCAATTCTACTATTGTAATCATGTAATCACATTTATATCAAGAATTATAAACACATTTATATTGAGAATATTATTAAAAGACAAGGAGAAGAGCATGTATTCATTTACTAGCAGAGTCAGGTACAGCGAACTTGCTGAAGATAAAAAGGCAAGCCTTGTATCAATCATTAATTATTTTCAGGACTGTTGTACATTCGAATCAGAAGACGGAGATATAGGTCTTTCCTGGCTGGCAAAGCACGGAACTTCATGGATGCTCACAGGATGGCAGATTCACATCATAAGGCGACCAAGATATTGTGAACATATAAAAATCACCACCTGGGCCTGCGGTTTTAAGTATTTTGTGGGAAAGCGAAGCTTTACTATAAGCACAATGGATGGTCAGGTACTGGTTTATGCAATGTCAGACTGGGCATATGTAAATATCAAAAAGGGGCTTCCAGAAAAACATGTTCCAGAAAAGGAACTTGAGGTATATGGTTTAGATACTCCTATAGAAGAACGTTTCGAAGAATTTGGTCTTACTGATTATGTAAAAGAAAATGGTGAAATGTCTGCATTTAAGGGCAAAATGACCTATCCAGGCTTTGATCAGATGCAGAAAGAAGCACCTATAACAATAACCGCTGACAATCTAGACACAAATCATCATGTTAATAATGGACAATATGTGGCACTCGCAAAATCTGTTATACCAGAAGAGATATATGTTAAACACTTCAGGGCTGAAATCAAGAAACAATCAGTGTTAGGAGATCTGATTATCCCCTATATATATAGAGAAAATAATAAAATTATAGTCATATTAACCGATGAGAATGGAGCTATAAAAATTATCACTGAATTTATTACAGAATAATATATTTTAAAGCACCAGCCCTTAGGCCTAATATCATATCTTTAACATAAAATAAAAATAGCTTTGATACAGGTTATTGTATCAAAGCTATTTTTATTAAGCATTTATTTAGTGAGGGTATTTAACAATTATTTATTCTCTATAAGAATTTCCTGACAACCTTCTACATCCTTTTTAAATGAAAATGTATATTTGAGTGTATCAGTCTCATAGATATACTGGAAACCTTCTTTTCCGTCTACAGTAGTATCTGGTTCTCCATAATATCCTGTTATTTCATATGCACTTGTTCCTAAAGAAACATCACTTGGTAAACTAAACTCTTCAGCACTAATTTTTCCGTACTGAGCCTTGATAGCAGAGATATCACAGCACTTAGGAAGCTCTTCATCTGAATGTGTATTCTTAAGAGTTACCTCAAGATAAGAACCATTTGAACCAACCACATCGAGGAATACATTACTTAATGTTCCATTTCCAGGTACCTTTACATTGTACTTCTCTGTCATTTCTTCTCTTAATGTAAGTCTCTTTATAACCTTGCTGTATGAAATAGGCATTTCGTATACAATACCTGATATTTTAATCTGATTCGCATTCAAAGTTTTTCCTGTAAATGATTCTGAATCTGAAGCTTCTACTACCATTGAGTCATCCTGAGCAACATCATTAGAACCACAAGCAACAGTTCCAAGCATCATGCTTGATAATACAACACCAACAACAAATCCCTTAAATAACTTTCTCATTTCAAGTTCCTCCTTTGAATTTTCACTTTAAATTTTTCATCTCTCGCGACGGAGTTTATCAAAAAAAAAATAAAAATGATTTTCAAAAAATGCTAAAGCTTTTTCAAAAAATGCTATTGGGCTCAATTTTGTAGGATGTTACAATTACCGAAGAATTTAAAAGGCTAATTGTGCAAAAGTGACCAAAGGCCCATTTTAAACTCAAAAAATCGAGCTTTTTATTGTGCAATATGTATAGTCCCTATGGATAGGCTTAGTATAACTTTACTAAAAGGCCAAAAAATCGATTTTAAAAAATGACTATAGATTTTTTATTTATTTTTATTTTATTGTTCATATTTTCAGGAAGAATCATAAAAGAAATTTTAATGTCATAGAGAAAAACAATATAAATTTTTGAACAGAATAATATTTTTTCAAGAAAAATTTATGAAAGAACAAAAAATGAGGTGATAAAAAAGCTTACCACCTCATTTAAAAACCTTATTATTTGATTTTAATCACTTTTTCAAATTAGCCAAGTACTACCTCTTTGGTTTTAATCACTCTTTTAATTTAGCCAAGTATTACTTCAACTTTGTGAACTCCACCATCGCCGCATACAGGGATTACACATCCATCCACTGCCTTGCCATCTACTGTAAGTGACTTAACACCCTTGCATACATGATCAGGGTTCTTGATTTCGATTTCGTATGTATCTCCACGGAACTGACGCTTAGCTGTAAATCCGTCCCAAGCTGATGGAATTGATGGATCAACCTTAAGTCCATTCCAGTCAGCAACTATACCAAGGATGTACTGGCTGATTGCTACAAAGTTCCATGCAGCTGTACCTGTCAGCCATGAATTCTTAGCCTCACCCATACGTCCTGCATCTTTACCAGCTACCATCTGGGCATATACATATGGCTCTGTTCTATGAAGATCTGAAATATCCTCAAGGAAAGCAGGAGCAATACGTGAATACCAGTCAAATGCCTTGTCACCCTGCCCAGCATAAGCAGCTGCACAGATCATCCATGCATTATTGTGGCAGAATACACCTGCATTCTCCTTATATCCAGCAGGATATGTTGAAATCTCACCATACTCAATATAGTACTTTGTGAAAGCAGGATTATTAAGTACAAGACCATATTTGCAGCCAAGTCTTTCCTCAACAGCATTGATAACCTTCTCTGCCCATCCTTCTTCCTTACCAATGTCTGACATGATACCGAAGCCCTGTGGCTCGATGAAGATCTTACCTTCTTCACATTCCTTAGAACCAACCTTACGTCCAAGATCATCATAAGCTCTAATGAACCATTCTCCATCCCAGCCATACTTCTTGATAGTTTCCTTCATCTTATCAATCTCAGCCTGAGCTGCAGCGGCTTCTGCATCGTCACCCTTATATTTACAAAGAGCAACATAATCAGGACCAGCATAAGTGAAAAGTGTTGCAACAAAAATTGACTCAGCTACATCTGAGAAGCCCTTATCACCATACTTAGGTGAAGTATATGTCTGGAAGCTTTCTCCTGGTGTATCTGACCAGCAGGAAAGATTCAGACAATCGTTCCAGTCAGCTCTCATAGAAAGTGGAAGTCCGTGAGGACCAACTTCCTTAGCTACCTTATAGAAGGACTGCTTAAGATGATGCATCATCGACTGTGCAAGAGACTCATCATTACGATATGGAACCTGCTCATCAAGAATTGAATAGTCACCAGTTTCCTTAATATATGCAGCTGTAGACATTATCATCCACAGTGGATCATCTGAGAAGTTTCCGCCAAGAGTATCATTTCCCTTCTTTGTAAGTGGCTGATACTGATGGAAGCATCCACCATCTTCAAACTGTGTAGCAGCAAGATCAAGAATTCTCTCACGAGCTCTGTCAGGAATCTGATGAACGAAACCAAGAAGATCCTGGTTAGAATCACGGAATCCCATACCACGACCTATACCTGACTCGAAGTAGGATGCACTTCTTGACATATTAAATGTAACCATACACTGATACTGATTCCAGATATTAACCATGCGGTCAACCTTCTCATCTGGAGTCTTAACAGCATATTTAGAAAGGAGATTATCCCACATCTTATTATTCTCAGCAAGGGCAGCATCAACCTTCTCAACTGTATTAAACTGCTCAATCATGTCATAAGCCTTCTGCTTATTCATTGAGCCATCTGCATTCCACTTATTTTCACCATTCTCTACATAACCAAGCATAAAGATATATGTCTTCTCTTCTCCTGGTGCAAGAGTAATTTTAATTGAATGCGAAGCAATAGGTGACCATCCATCAGCCTTCGAATTATTGGACTCATCAGCAAATACTGCATCAGGTCTGTCGAATCCATTATAAAGACCCATGAAGCTTTCCTTATCACAGTCATATCCATTAATCTCAGAATTAACTGTATAGAATGCAAAATGATCTCTACGCTCCTTATATTCTGTCTTATGGAAGAGTGTTGATCCTTCTACTTCAACT
>JAILGP010000229.1 GCA_024696635.1 Eubacterium sp.
CACAAGTCATCTGAATATTCAAAGACTAGTGAATATATTCTGAAGCTGCTTAAGAAACATAAGAATAAATGTCTTTTCATTTTTACCTATAATAAGGAAAATCCTGGTTTTGCATTTCAGATTCTTCCTGAACTATATAACTATGTTGTTCCAATTATGCTAAAAGAAGGCAGGGGAAAGAGAAGTACAGCTATTATGTATCTCAAGGACCTGATCAAGAAGTCTGATTATTCTAAGTACGCCAGTCAAGGGAAGGAATATATGGAGCATTTTCCGGGTGAAATGTTATCTCAGACGGAGGTTCTTAAAGCCTATGACCAGTTTGGAATATGGTGTATTAAGAAGAATATACTTCAGACCTATGATAATTCTATAGCTGGCGATGTTACCCTGGATAGAGACGAGGATGGGGATTCGCCCTATGACAAGCTCCAAAATCTTATCGGATTGGAAAAAGTGAAGAAAAAGATAGATGGGATACTGGCAGCAAATGTCCTGGAAAAGAAGAGAAAGAGCTTCAAGGGCCATGACTACGAAGCTGGTTCTATGCATATGATCTTTGCTGGAAATCCAGGAACTGCAAAGACTACAGTGGCCAAGCTCTTTGCTAGAATAGCTAAGGATAAGGGAATTCTAAAGAGTGGATCATTTGTGGAATGTGGCGGAATGGATTTAAACTACTGTAATCCAGAAATGATCAGAAATCTTTTCAAGGAAGCAAAGGGCGGCGTTCTCTTTATTGATGAAGCCTACGCTCTTAGAAGTGAATCATCAGTTACAAGTATCGTCCAGGAAATGGAGAATCATAAAGATGACATTATCTGTATATTTGCTGGATACATTGATGCTATGAATTCCTTCCTCGAGATGAATGAGGGCCTGAAGAGCAGGATTCCTTATTGGGTGGACTTCCCTGACTATAGTGCTGATGAGCTAACTGAAATCTTCAGGAAAATGACTGAAGAGCGTAGCTTCACACTTACCGATGAAGCGGTAAATGAAGCTAAGTCTATATTAGACAAGGCTAGAATTATAGATGGTTTTGGAAATGGCAGATACGCTAGAAATCTCCTGGATCAGGCTATTCAGAATCAGGCTTCAAGGCTGGTCTTAGATGAAAATGCATTATCAGATATTTCGGAAGATACTCTTTTTCAATTAGAAAAGGCTGATATTACTCAGCTGGAAGAGAGTGGCACTAAGACCAAGGAAAGAGTAACAGGTACTGCTTATAAAGAACTAAGAGAAATGATTGGCCTTGAATCAGTTAAGGCCCTGGTTGATAAGATAATAGCACATTACAAAATGAATAAGCTCTGTATTGAAAGAGGCATCCGCAAGGATAAGGCTTCCATGCATATGGTATTTACTGGAAATCCAGGAACTGCTAAGACCTCTGTGGCTAGACTTTTAGCTGAGATATTTAAGGATGAAAAAATACTTCCATCTGGCAAATTTGTTGAGGTCGGAAGGGCAGATCTGGTTGGACAGTTTGTGGGTCATACAGCGCCACTGGTTAAGAAAAAGTTCAAGGAAGCTAAGGGCGGTATCCTTTTCATTGATGAAGCCTACTCACTCTGCGATGACAACCTGAATAGCTTCGGTGACGAGGCCATAAACACCATAGTCCAGGAAATGGAAAACCACAGAGAAGATACAATAGTAATCTTTGCAGGTTATCCAGGACCTATGAAGGACTTCCTTGATAGAAATCCAGGGATGACGTCCAGAATAGCATTTAAACTGCATTTTGATGATTATACAGTAGACGAGCTGTGCGACATCACAAAGCTTATAGTTTCTAATAAGGAAATGCATATAAAAGATGAAGCTATGACACGGCTCAGACAGCAGTATGAAATAGTAAAACAGAGGACTGACTATGGAAATGGTAGATTTGTCCGTAAAGTAATTGAAGAGGCTGAAATGAACCTGGCCAATAGACTTTTAAGCTTAGAAGAAAATGAGATTACTACTGAGCTTGTTACAACTATAGAAGAATGTGATATCCCTGATCTACCTGATGATCCAAATGATAATAAGCCAAGGGTTGGATTTGTAGTTAAATGATTATTTTATGATTAAATGCTATTTATTCTAGGCTTTTAATGGATTGTCAAATATGATATTATGAGTATGCAAAATTTCACTTTTGCATACTCAAATTTATGTTGAAATATTATAAGAATAATATTGTGAGATAGTCTCATGATTTAAGGTGGAAAGGGCAGATAAATGGTAGAAGAATTTAATGATATGAACCGGGAATATGTGGCAGCGCTAGTTCCGGACAAGATGAGGCTGGCAGAACTTATAAAGAGTGCTAAAGGCGAATCCAGAACTATGGTGGAGTTTGCAGAAAAATGTGGCGTTATAACTGCCTCTTCATTTTCGAGAATAATGCATGGAAATATGACTAAACCCCTTTCCAGGGAACTGATAAATGCTATTTTTACAAATGCAGTCCCAACGGCACATATAACCTATCAGGAGCTGATGAGGGCAAATGGAATGATTCCAGCGGATTCAGATTCGGTGAAAAATCTTGAAACTGATGAATGGAGGCAGGAAAATCTCGAATTTCGTAATGCGAGAATAAAAATTAAGAATTGTATTCAGAGTGCACTAATTAACAGAGGGATTTTATTTAGACCCCATTCTGTTTTCTTTGAAGACGAACGTGAACTTAAGTATGGTCTTAGAACGAGAGCAAATTTCTGTTATGAACTGTACGATAATAGCCCCAAATATTGGGCGATATCAGTTAACTGTGATCCAGCAATTGAAAGAAAACTAGATAAAGAGGCTATAAGTAGAAGATATACAAGAAGTTTTATTAATGATAATACAACTCTTTTTCTAAGGGATGTATGGGAATCGGAATCACTGGCAGAGAAAAAGAATAGTATAGCATTTGCTGATAGGAAGGGATTCGAACTGGTGAAAGAAAAGCTTGAGGAGATTAGGGTAAATTCGGAGATATCATTAATACTTGTAGATTTGGATAAGGATGAGGTTGTAGAGGAGTACTTCCTGCCAAGGAAAGGAAAGAAAGCACCAGCCAGCCTATTTGATATGCCTAAGATAGATACTGAAACTTATGCAGAGGACGAAGATTTTGAAATGGGAATGTATGATGAGGAATTGTAAGGGAACAAAAATTTACCCTCTAAGCTAAAGGGACACAAAAATAATCTGCATTATATAAAAAGTTGATATTTGACTAAATAAGTGGTTGAAATAGGGATATCAACTATGGGTAAGTAAGAATCATGTATGTCTATAAACTGTTCAGGACACAAATGGGTCTAATAGTTTGTTCTGCTGGTATGCTATAAA
>JAILGP010000183.1 GCA_024696635.1 Eubacterium sp.
TTTTTTATTTTTATTATTTAATATTTATTTCTAAATATTTATTTTCAAAAGCATACAAATTGTTATAAATAATTGTTGTAAATAATTCTTTTAAAAATGTTAAAAGTGTTAGAAAAGTATAATAATATCAGAAAGGAAGAATAAAATGTCAGACGTTAAAATGTTAAATTGCCCTGCTGTTCCAAATATGCCTTGGCAGGATAGACCAGAAGGAGAATTAAAGGGTGCACCAATTTGGAGATATGATGAAAATCCAATAATTGACAGAAATCCAGTTGAAAATGTAGCTAGAATCTTTAATTCTGCTGTTATGCCTTATGAAGGCGCATTTGTAGGTGTATTTAGAGGAGAACAGAGAAATGGTGTATCCATGATTTACTTTGGAAGAAGTCAGGATGCTATTCACTGGACCTTTGATGAGGAACCAATTAAATTTGTAGATGAGGATGGTAATCCATTCCAGCCTATATATGCTTATGATCCAAGACTTGTAAAGGTTGAGGATACATATTATGCAATGTGGTGCCAGGATTTCTATGGCGCAGCAATTGGTATAGCTAAGACTACAGATTTCAAGACATTTACAAGAATAGAGAATCCATTTATTCCATTTAACAGAAATGCAGTTTTATTCCCAAGAAAAATCAATGGAAATTATGTAATGCTTAGCCGTCCATCAGATAGTGGACATACCCCTTTTGGTGATATATTCCTCTCACAGAGTCCTGATATGGTTTACTGGGGCAAGCATCGTCATGTAATGGGAAGAAGCAGTGAATGGTGGGAGTCACTTAAGATTGGTGGTGGAGCAGCTCCTATTGAAACAACAGAAGGATGGCTTCTTTTCTATCATGGTGTTTCAGGAACATGTAATGGATATGTATATTCAATTGGTGGAGCGATCCTTGATATTGATAATCCTTCAATTGTTAAGTACAGATGTGAGAACTTCCTCCTTACACCAGAGAAGTGGTATGAGGAAAGAGGATTCGTTCCAAATGTAACATTCCCTTGCGCAACTATCCATGACAGCGAGACAGGAAGAATTGCTCTTTACTATGGTAGTGCTGACAGCTATGTATCTCTTGCCTTTACAAAGGTTGATGAGATTGTAGATTATATCAAGTCTCATAGCCTGGTACGCGGCGATGATACTGAAATCGGAAAGAGATAAGTTTATTATCAAGAATAACTGATATATAATAAAATACTGATAATAAAAACTTGTAATAAAACTTGTAATAAAAAACTTGTAAGATAAAAGATACTTTCATTATTATAAAACCGACTTTTAGATGTCTGAGGTAATATTTATCCATTCATCTAATGGTCGGTTTTTATATGTTTTTTATTTTTTTAGGGCAATTTTCGAGCTTCAAATTTTTTTATGTGCTATAATACTTTGAGTTAAAATTTAAAAAGGATAGGCGATTATATGATAAAAAAAGAGATAAATGAAATAAAAGCATTATTTGATTCTGTTCAGGATTGTGGAATTCTTAAGCTGGCAGGATGCTATGTAAATGCCGAAAAAGAAAAGGTAAAAACCTTCAATGATTCCTTCTATAATATTCCTGAAGAGGAAATGTATAAGTATCTTGAAATATTTAGAAAGACCTTATCAGGAACCCCAGGTAAGAATCTTCTGGATATGTCTTTTGTTGGGACAGTAAATCAGGGGGATTATGCTTCTCCCCAGGAAGCAGATGCAGACCTTGATCCAAGCTTTGGAAAGGGACTTCTAAAAAGTATAAAGAAGTCTGAGCTTCAGGACCAGGCTACCCTTGATTTGTTTTATGATAAGGTAATTGAAACCTATAATCATACAGGTAATTATCTTATTCTTATGATATATCAGAATTATGATGTACCTGGAGTTACATCCGATGGTATAGAATTATTTGATTCATCAGAGGAAATATATGGATATGTTCTTTGTAGTATATGTCCTATGAAAATGACTAAGCCTGGACTTGGATTTGATGATGAATTAGGTGAGATTCATACACTTCGCAGGTTGTTTGCAGTGGAGCTTCCCGAAACCGGATTTCTTTATCCTGCATTTAATGACAGAAGCTCTGATGAAGATGCATTACTTTATTATTGCAAGAAAACAGACATACTTCAGGATATGTTCCTGGAAAAAGTTCTGGGTGTATCAGTAACTCTTCCTGCTAAGCAGCAGAAGGAGGGATTTACTGAATTTGTAAAGGAGGTTCTGGGAGAACAGCCTAAATTTGAAACTGTTATGTCTATACAGGAAAACTTAAATGAGTCAGCCCAGAATAAAAAATCAGAAGCTGAGGGACAGACAGTATTTTTCGATAAGGATTCCATGAGAAATGTATTTGAAAAAAGTGGAGTATCTCAGGATAAGCTTGAAGAATTTGATAAGAAGTTTAATGAACAGTTTGATATGAAGAAGATTCATGAAAAACAGATTGAGGCCCAGATAAAGGATGAAGATGCAGAGGTTCTTTCCAGTGCTTCCAGCAGAAATTCAGATTATGTTCCAACTGTAAAGGTGGAGGAGAAGCTTTTTGCAGATAATGTTGCGCCGGCCAAAAGTCTTGAGCTGCGTAATGCCAATATGGTTCTTAGAATTAACAGCAAGCATGCAAATATTTTAGGAGCAAGAGTCATAGATGGTAAAAAATGTCTTGTTATAGAGCTTGTTGATGGAGTATCTGATGACCTTACAGTAAATGGAATACCAGTAAGGTGTGAATAACAATTATTTTATATCCATACCCACTTTAATGAATCTGAACATGCGGACAGCAGCTTCATAGTATAGCTTTTCTGCATTTTCAATTGCATAATTAATAGTCATAGGGGCATTGACAAGAGTCATAAGGGATTCCAGGCCATACTTACATATATCCATGGCACCTTTACCCATGGAGCCGGAAAGGCCTATAACAGGAATCCCTTTTTCTTTAGCTCTAAGACCTACTCCCTGCATGACTTTACCATAGCAGCTCTGCCAGTCGGTACAGCCTTCACCTGTTACAATTAAATCCACATCTGTAAGATGTTTATCGAACTCTATAAGGTCAAGAACCCTTTCAATTCCAGACTTCATCTGACCATTAAAAAATACTTTAAGGGCTGCCCCCAGACCACCTGCTGCTCCAGTGCCAGGGATGTCATCACAGTTAATCCCCATATATTCCATTATTTTATCTCTATATATACACATTCCCTTTTCTAATTTTTCCATGCTTTCATTATCAGCTCCCTTTTGAGAGCTGAATGTATATGTGGCTCCATTTGGACCGCAGAGGGGATTTGTAACATCACACATGACAGTGATCTTAGCATCCTTTATAAGTGGAGTCATATTGCTTATATCTATACTATTAACTTTTTCAAGATCATATCCATATCCCATCAGTTCCTTATCCTCAGGGTCAAGGAACCTTACTCCCAGGGCTCTGGCACATCCCATTCCACCATCATTAGTTGCTGAACCACCTATGGCTATAGATATATCCTTATAACCTTTTTTTAGTGCATCAAGAATCAACTGACCTGTACCAAAGGAACTTGTAAAAAGAGGGTTCTGTCTTTCTTTTGGAATCAGAGTGAGACCAGAGGCTGAAGCCATTTGGATTATGGCCTTATTATCATCAAATATGCCATAGGAAGCTTTAATTTCCTCCATCAGGGGATTATATACCGTAGCTTCTATTATTTGTCCGTTCCTGGAATCAATTATTGCTTCAAGAGTACCTTCCCCACCATCAGCCACAGGAAGCCCTTCTGTTTGGCAAGGCCCAAATACTTCATTTGCTGCTTTAGTTAAAAGGTTTATTGTCTGGTGGCTGGAAAGACTTCCTTTAAAGGAATCGGATACAAATAATAGTTTCATGCTTTCTCCTTATAAATATATGATGGACATATTTTATCATATTTGGCTTTTTAATAGTATTTGAAATAAAATATTATGGATTTTATATAAATTTTTAAATGCTTTATGATAGGATAAAACAATTGAATTGATTAAATAATTGAATTAAAGTAGTAATGAAAACAAATTAATAAGATAATTATTAAGTGCCTTATAGGTATATTTTATTATAAATAAAATGGGGTTAAAGGATATAAATTAGGAGGTTAGATATGGATTCTTATTTTTCCAATGGCCATCTGGTGGCTGGTTTTTCTGGTAAAAACTATATAGTGGATACAGGGTGTCCGCTTTCCTTTAATTATTTTAATGAAAAAAGTCTTATGCTGGACAATGGTAGGGAATTTGATGTAAATGGTTCTATTTTGTGTCCTAAAGAAGTGGCAGATGACCTTTCAGGAATGGATATAAGTGGTTTTCTGGGAATGGATATAATCAGAAAGACAGGCTTTACTGTGGATTATAATAATAAGCTTTTTAGATTTGATGCTGGGTCTATTGATGAATCAGATAAGAATTATTTATGTCTTGATTTTACTCTTTTTTTAGATAATTACATTTTATTAGATGATGTAAATATTGGAGGAAGGATTGGTAAAATTATAATTGATACTGGGGCTCCTATATCATATGTTTCATCCGGTTTACTGAAATTACTAGAACCTTTAGGGGAAAGATATCATGATTATAGTCCTGAATATGGAGAGCTGACCGGCGAATATTATATGGGTATTCTTAAAATAGAAAGAGAAGCCGGACGGATAGTAAATGATATAAAAACAGGTCAGCTTCCTGGAATATTGGAAAAATTTGGCCTCTTTGATGCAATAGTTGGGATAAAGGATATTACAGATAAATCTATAGTAATAGACTTTGATAAAATGAATATTTGGATAGAAATATAGTTGTTTAACTTGTTCTCAACTTGTCTATATTCACTTGTTTGGTAAATGTGCAACATTTGGACCCTTCTTTTCGTCAACTTTGAGAATTGACTAAAAGTCATAAAAATCTTAAAGTATTCCATATATGTCAAAAGTATTAATAGAGTGTTTATTTTATAAATTGAAATAGTTTTACATATGTTATGGGTTTGGGATAAGTGTTATTGGAAATCGATCTGTAGGGTCGTTTGTTGTAAATCGAGTTTATCGATTTAGAAAGGTGCAGAGCAATATGAAAACAGTATATGATTTTGTAAATATTGATGTAAGCGCAAATAAGGATTATATAAATACATTAAAGACTAAGGGGGCTGCGGCAGTTAGATGTGAAGCCTTTCTTTCAAGAGATAATGAAGAAGTAAAAGGAAAGCTTATGGCCTTTGCTGAAAATGTAAAGTCAGTAAAGCTTGATTGGAATCTTAAATTTGATATTTCAAAGCTTCTTATGGGAGTTCTTCAGGAGACTGGTCCTGATCAGAGAATGTTTGTAAGAAAGTCTGAGAGAAGTCTTTTTGAAGAGACACATAAAATTATTGAGTCACTTGCAGGAGTAGTTGCACCTCAGTATGTTGAACTGAATACAGAAGCCTTTGAAGTAATGGAATCTATTAAGTTCAGCTTTGAAGAGCAGACAAGAATGATGAATGCTGTAATTAATGGAGTAAAGAGTGTAGCTCCACAGTGTAAGATAGTTCTTGCAACAAGCAAGGCTACAGACAATGAGATGGCTAAAAAATGGTACAATCGTTTCCAGGTATCTGGAGGAAAGCCATTTGATATAATTTCTATAAAGTATGGAATGGATGCTGCAGAGCTTTACGATCTTAGCTGCAATATGGGAGATCTTTCAAGAAGATTTGAAGCAGAAATTATTGTAGATGCATCAGGTGTTGATGGACAAACAGACATTACATTTGATGATCTTAAGTCGGCAGTCAGCATGGTATCACTTGACAGAGGACTTGGCATTGTTTATTCAGAGGTGGCTTTCGGGGTTGTTGAGAAGGTTGCTTGAAGAGCAGATTAAATCCAGAGATTTAGTCATATATCGTATTTATTTAGACAGAGGATTATTATCAAAGGGTTTAATCGTATAATATGAAATAGTAAAATAATAATTGATTAAAGAAAACTCATAGAAAATAGCATGGCAGATTTACTGTCATGCTATTTTTATGTTATTATGACGTGAAATGCTTATGAAGCTGTGTTATAAATATGTATTGGGATATTAAATTAGAATATTAAATCAGAGTTATAGTTTATAAGTAAAAATCAGAATCATATATAAAATTATAAATTAGTTTAGATTGGAAATTATTTGGAATCATGACAAATAAGGATTTACTTACAAGAATGAGGAATGGAGAGCATCTTACTACGCCAGAACAGATCAGCCTGGTGTTAAGGCTCAGCCTTCCTGCTATTCTTGCTCAGATATCGACAATAATAATGCAATATATAGATGCATCAATGGTTGGAAGTATGGGTCCCTCTGCTTCGGCAGCTATCGGAATAGTATCTACTACAACCTGGCTTATTGGTGGCCTTTGTGGTGCTATTGGAACAGGTTTTACAGTAGGGATTGCTCATAGAATAGGTGGAGGTAGGGATAAGGAGGCCAGGTCCTATGTTCAGACGGGACTTATTACTGTGATAACCTTTGCAAGTATTCTTATGCTTATAGCAATACTTATACATAATCACTTACCAGTATGGATGGGAGGAGCGGAGGATGTTATTAAGGATGCTTCCCGTTATTTCCTGGTATATGGACTTACACTTCCTATTATGCAGGTTAATTATACGGGAGCTGGAATGTTGGAATGCAGTGGTAATATGAAGACTCCCAGCATACTCAATATAGTTATGTGCTTTTTGGATGTGGTTTTTAATTCTATATTTATATTTCCATCAAGAAATATTGATATATTTGGTATGAATGTATTTGTACCAGGCTTTGGGCTTGGTGTTCTAGGGGCAGCAATTGGAACTATGTGTGCAGAAATTGTTGGAGCCTTATGCATTCTGATTTCCATTTTTAAATTTTCAGATAAATTACATTTCAGGAAAAATGAAACAGGAATTCTGGCAAGGGCTGACTGGTGGGAGGCTCTTAAGATGTCCTTTCCAGTTATGTTGAGTTCTGCCATAATGGGTAGCGCCTATGTACTATCTACACGTATTGTATCTCCATTAGGAAATGTATCCATAACAGCCAATTCATTTTCCATTACAGCAGAAAGTCTTTGCTATATGCCAGGCTACGGAATATCCCATGCGGCAACAACCCTTGTGGGACAGGCTAAGGGTGCCGGAAGAAATTATCTCAGCAGACGTTTTGCTTACTTATCTATTGCAATAGGAATGGTAATAATGGCTGGAGCAGGAGTCTTATTATATATATTTGCTCCTGAAATGATTGCTATCATGTCACCGGATCAGGGTGTCAGGGATCTTGGTACAAGAATACTTAGGATAGAGGCCTTTGCTGAACCCATGTTTGGTGCTTCAATAGTAGCAGAGGGTGTATTCCGAGGACTTGGTAAAACAGGAACTCCCAGTATACTTAATCTTTTAAGTATGTGGTGTGTCAGACTGCCTCTTTCAGCCCTTGCAGCTATTAATTATGGTCTTGTAGGTGTATGGTATGTTATGTGTATAGAGCTTTGCTTTAGAGGCCTTATATTTATAATTGCAATTTTAAGGACTTTTAGGAAAGAAGTAGAAAAGAAAGACATTGAGAAAATATAAGTAGAAAAAAGAAAAGGAATAAAAATATGAGATATGCTGAATTTTTAAAGGATGGTGGAACCATTGGCTTTATAGCACCTTCTTTTGGTTGTGCCATAGAACCTTATATAAGTAGATTTGATAATGCAATCAAGGAATTTAATAAAAGGGGTTATAAGACCTGGCTTGGACCTAATTGTTTTGAAGATAAGGGTATAGGAATAAGCAATGAACCATCTCTATGTGGTAAGGAGCTTAACTCAGTGATGGTAGATAGTGATTCCCAATATGAAGAGTCTGACTGTATTATTACCTGTGGGGGCGGTGAGCTTATGTGTGAAGTGGTGCCCTTTATTAATTTTGAGAAGATAAGAGAGAGCAGACCTAAATGGTATATGGGTTATTCTGATAATACTAATTTTACATTTCTTTCTGCCACTCTTGCTGATACTGCTGCTATATATGGTCCCTGTGCCCCAACCTTTGGACGCGTACCATGGCATGAATCCGTGGAGGATGGGCTTAAGCTTATAAGTGGTAAAAAGACTAGTGTAAGTGGATATGGAATGTGGGAAAAAAATGAATTTGCTCAGGATGAAAATGCTCAAAATGAAAATGCTCAAAATGAAAATGCTCAAAATGAAGATGATAGAAATAAAAATGATCAAAACGAAGATGGTTGGAATGAAGCTAATCAATCAGAAAAGGAAATAGATCCACTAGCTCCATATAATATAAGTGAAAAATCTCTTTATTATTATTACCTGCCAGATAAGAAGGACCTTGTTTCTGGGGATAATTATAGCGAAAAGGCTGATGGGTCTTCCTATAAGGATGGAGTAAGGCTTGAGGGAAGACTTCTTGGTGGATGTCTGGATATTCTTACTCTTCTTGTAGGTACAAAGTATGATAAGGTGGATGAATTTATAGATAGATATAGTGGGGATGGAATTATATGGTTCCTTGAAGCCTGTGATCTGGATATGCTTTCTATGAGGAGAGCCTTTTGGCAGTTAAAGGAGGCAGGCTGGTTTAGAAATGCCAGGGGATTTCTTATTGGAAGACCTAGAGTCTTTGGACAGGATATATTTGGGGTAAATCAATATAATGCAGTAACAGACATAATTGGAGAATTGGGACAGCCGATTATAATGGACCTTGATATAGGACACCTTCCTCCTATGATGCCAATAATCTGTGGAAGTAAGGCTCATGTTAGTGCTATAGGTAAT
>JAILGP010000061.1 GCA_024696635.1 Eubacterium sp.
TGGTGAAGAATCCGGATATATGGAACTGGGACCAAGGGAAAGCAGGACAGTAACAGAAAAAATATATAGTTTTATTAAATAAAGATAATAATTTATTTAAAAGGAGGGTGTGTTGTATGGGATGTGTGAAAAAAGGTAGAAAATCATCCAAAAGAATTTTGGTTGGGGGAGTTTCCCTTCTGATGGTTCTTTCGGTGGTTTTCGGTAATGTAGCTGGAGTTAGAGAGGTTCGTGCTGATGATTCCCAAGACATTGGTGAAGTTAGTGAGGTTAAAGAGGATAATTATTGCATAAGTGACGGTAGTGCTTATCGCGGTAATGATGGAGAAAAACAGGTACATCCGGATGTTAGATTCAGTGAGGAGAGTTTTGATAAAAATGGTAATCTTACAATAGGATTTATGACTGGGGATAGCAAGTACAATCTTGTAGAAAAGGATAAAACTACAGGAAAGATATATCTTAATAAGTCATATTATGTATTTGGTAATGAATATATACGTGATCCTAAATATTTAATTTTAAATGAGGAAAAGCTCATAAAAATTGAAGCTGATGGTATTGTGCTTAATAAGTCTGATTTCGAAAAGGTTAAAACTTATATTGGAAAAATGAGTGGAGTAACCTTAGAAGTAGTAGATGCAATGGTACGTGGCGAATGGTACAAAGGCTTCTATTTTGATGAAAATGGAGATAGTACATACCCATATAAAGGAGAATGGAAGGGTGCTCCTAGTGAATTACAGTGGTATGAAGATGAATCAGGGTGGTATCCTAAGAGTCAGTGGGCAAAAGCAGATAAGTTTTTTCAGGGTTGTGATATACAAACGCTTAGTGATGGATCGAGATTTGGATATAGAAGTTCTCTTTGGTCTTCTAGTATAAATGGCACTTATGTTTCAGGTGCATGGTTCTATTTTGAAGAGAGTGGTTATGCAGCATATAATGGCTGGTATGATATAGATGGTATCTGGTATTATTTTTCTAACTACATTTATGAATCTTCTTGTTGGAGAGACGGTTATTATTTAGATTCTGAGGGTGCTCAATCATATGCATATAAAGGAAGCTGGAAATCAAATGATAGTGGATGGTGGTTCGAGGATGAAGCTGGTTGGTATCCTTATAACCAGTCAGAGGTAATCGATGGAGAGACCTATTATTTCCTGCCTAGTGGATATCTTGCTACAGATATGTGGATAGCGCCGGGAGAATGTGGAACCTATGAAGGAAATTCTAGTTGGATACATGTTGATTCATCTGGCCTTGAAGATAAATCTGGTTGTTATAATGAAAAAGGCGAATGGATCGAAAATGAATATTAATATGTGATAATTAGTAAAATAATTAAATAAATGCTATATGGCTTTATGAGAAAATAGCAAAATTCTGCATTATATAGCAACTTATTTGGTCAAAATGCCCCAAAATATTCAAGTTTAAAGCTTGTATTTTGGGCATTTTTTTGTTATAATCACTTTATCTGTCTTGTGAGGTTTTTTTGAGAAGGGCCCACAGGAATAATACAGAAATTCATTTATAGAAAGGGAAGGTACTAACACATGAAATTTGGTTACTTCGATGACACAAAACGTGAATATGTCATCACATCCCCAAGAACTCCTTATCCTTGGATCAATTACCTTGGAACAGAGGGCTTTTTCTCACTTATCTCTAATACTGCCGGAGGATATCATTTTTATAAGGACGCACGTCTTAGACGTATAACCCGTTATCGTTATAATAATATACCGGTAGATATGGGAGGCCGTTATTTCTATATTAATGAAGAGGGAATAGTCTGGAATCCAGGCTGGTCACCAGTTAAGACTGAGCTTGATTTCTATGAGTGCCGTCATGGTATGGGCTATACCGTTATTACAGGTAAGAAGCATGAACTGAGAGCAGAGGTTACTTTCTTTGTTCCTCAGGGAGTAAATGCCGAGATACAGAAGGTTGTTCTTAAGAATGAAGGAACAACTCCAAAACATTTTACACTTTTCTCATTCCTTGAGTGGTGTCTGTGGAATGCTGAGGATGATTCTACAAACTTCCAGAGAAACTTTAATACTGGAGAAGTTGAAGTAGAAGGATCAACACTCTTCCATAAGACAGAATATAAGGAGCGTAGAGATCATTTTGCATTCTATACAGTTAATTCTGAGATTAATGGATATGACTGTGATAAGGAAAGCTTCATGGGTCTTTATAATGGATT
>JAILGP010000155.1 GCA_024696635.1 Eubacterium sp.
AAAGAAATAGTCAAAGATAAATTTGGAGGTGTCGAATATGATAGAGCTGGACGAGAAAGTAACAAGAGAAATGAATAAGTATCTGGAGGGAACGACTATTGAGGAAATACTTGAGAGAAACAAGAAGATGTTCCATTTCCAGGTGATGTTTAATGCTACTCAGATGGAACAAGGGATAGATGTTCTTGACCTCAGCGTAAGAGGATATAACTGCCTTAAAAGATGCGGTTATAATACGCTGAGAGATCTAGTTAATGGTGTAGAGACAAAGGAGGATGCAACAAGTAAAAGACAGCTTCTCGGAGTTAGAAATCTTGGAAGAAAATCAGCTGAGGAAATACTTATAAAACTGTTTTATTATCAGTTTCAGGTTCTTTCTGATGAGAGGAAGAGGCAGTACATGCAAAGAATAGTAGAGTCGAATCAGTAAGGGAAGGCAGCGTTTATGAATAAAAATAGTGTATGGTTAGATGGAATCATAGGAGCTGCCACTGGAGATGCATTGGGCCTTCCTGTTCAATTCAAAATGAGAGATGAGTTGATAAAAAGTCCTGTTACAGAAATGATAGAAGATGATATGTTCAGGACACCTAAAGGAACATGGTCAGATGATACTAGTATGACCTTAGCTATTCTAGACAGTCTTATTGAATGTAAGGAAGTGGATGCCAAGGATGTTATGAATAGATTTGTTTCATGGCTATTTGATTCTAAGTATTGTGCTCTGGATATAGCTATTGATATTGGAACTACTTGTGGTATCAGTATAGAAAAATATAAAGAAAGTGGAAATATACTTATATGTGGAAAAACAGGAGAAATGGCTAATGGAAACGGTTCTCTTATGAGGACAATGCCGCTTAGTCTATATTATGCATTAAGAGTATTAGAAGGATGGTTTAGCATTGATTTTGCGATAAAAGGAATCCATTCAGTTTCTAAATTAACTCATAATCATCCAAGAGCTTGTATAGCATGCGGATTACATTTCTTCTGTACAAAGGCTATTCTGTCAGGCGGGGGAGATCTGAATTCTCTTCTTCAAAAGGGAATATACGAGGGCTTCATGTATTATAAGGAGAAGGAGGAATATTTGCAGGATCTTCTGTATTATAAGAGGGTTTTAGACATAGAAGAATTCAAAAAGGTTCCAGTGGACGATATAGCAAGTTCGGGATATGTTCTTGATACATTTGAAGCAGCAATCTGGGGACTCATTAATACACATAACTACAGGGATGCAATGATAAAGGTTGTAAATCTGGGTGATGATACTGATACGGTTGGTGCAGTAGCAGGTGGTCTTGCAGGGCTGTATTATGGCTTTGATTCAATACCAGAGGAATGGGTTAGTGTACTTAGAAAGATAGATTATCTGAAGAATATGTGCAGTAAAGCAGAAGATACTTTTGATAGTTCGGCATATGCTAGGGAAAAAAGAAAATGAGCACATATGTTATGAGTGATCTGCATGGATGTTTTGATGCATTCATGCAGATGCTAAAAAAGGTGGATTTCAAAGAGAAGGATACCTTGATTCTGGCAGGTGACTATATGGATCGAGGGGCTCAGAATTATGAAATGCTTGAGTGGCTGGTTAGTCGACCAAAGAATGTAATAATGCTTCTTGGAAATCATGATGAGGAGTTTATTGAATATATTCAGATTATTGAGCTTATGGCACAAAAACTGGATTTTAAGGGTGATTATGATTCTTATGAGGACTTCTGTGATCTTTATGATGCTATTGAATTAGAACTTCCGAAATATAATAAAGAGGCGGCATATGCATTTGATTTTTATGAAACTATTATCAATATCATCTCTGAAAAGGAAGGTGGAATAACTCTTAATAAAGCTATAAGATGGCGACAAATGTTAGATAGACTGCCATATTTTCATAAGATGGAATCGAATGGAAAAGAAGTTATAGTTGTTCATGCGGGATACGCAGAGGATGTAAAGCAACTTGTTGGTTACAAAAGATTTAAGTATGAGTATCTGGAAGATTTTTACCTTCATGCGAGAGACGAATCGATAGAGTTTGGCGGTAAAGAGAATGCAATAATAATAGCCGGTCATACACCTACAATTGTAGAAGGGTTTAGTTTTAATAGCGGTAGAATATTCCATTATCATGACGACAAGAAAAACTGTGATTTCTACGATATAGACTGTGGGGCAGTATATAGAGATTATGATAAAACAGCTCATCTGGCGTGTATCAGAATAGATGATATGAAGGAATTCTATGTTTGATAGTAT
>JAILGP010000157.1 GCA_024696635.1 Eubacterium sp.
AGAGACAAGCGGGTCAATAAAGACTTGCTTGTCTCTTTTTTATATATTTGATATAATAACCAGGATTATGGCTAAAATCAGGAAGTGGAGTGTGTGATATGGAAAAATTTAAAGCAGTTATTCTTGCGGCAGGCAAAGGAACTCGTATGGAGTCCGAACTACCTAAGGTACTGCACAAAGTTAATGGTGAAACAATGATTCACTATACTATTAATGCGGCTAAGGATGCCGGTGCTTCGGATGTTATAGTAATAGTTGGTTATCAGGGTCAGCTCGTTAAGCATGAGGTTGTTGATGTAGTATCATTTGCTGAACAACATGAACAGTTAGGAACAGGACATGCTGTAATGTGTGCCCGCAAGCAGATTGGAACAGTAGGCGATGTGGTTGTTCTTTGCGGAGACACCCCACTTATCAGACCTGAAACTATAAAGAAATTGTATGAAAGACATAAGCATGAATCAAATGGAGTTACTATTCTTTCGGCTATAGTCGATGATCCAACAGGCTATGGAAGAATCGTAAGAGATGAAGAAGGACATTTCCTAAGAATTACTGAACATAAGGATTGTACACCGGAGGAATTGGAAATAAAGGAAATAAACTCAGGTATGTATTTCTTTAATTGCGAAGCTTTATCATTCAGCTTAGACAAGTTGACAAATGATAATTCTCAGGGAGAATACTATCTTACAGATACAGTCTCCATTATTAAGAGCACTGGTCTTAAGGCTGGAGTACTTGCAGTTGATGACGTAAATGAGATTCTTGGCGTAAATACTAAAGCTCAGCTTGCTGAGGCAGAACGCATCATGCAGGAGAGGAAGTAGTGATAAAGAAGTGAAGATAATTACAGGTTTAGGAAATCCCGGTATTAGATATGCGGGAACACGTCACAATATGGGTTTTTCTGTTGTAACGGGACTATCAGATGCATTTGGCATTCCTATGAATAAAAAGGAGTGCAAAGCAATTACGGGACATGGTTTTATAGCCGGTGAAAAGGTTGTACTTGCAATGCCTCAGACATATATGAATTTGAGTGGTGAAGCAGTTTCAGAGCTGCTTCATTTCTATAAGTGTGAAACAAGTGACCTTATTATAATATACGATGATGTGGATCTGGATGTTGGCAAAATCAGAATTAGACAGAAGGGTAGTGCCGGAGGACATAATGGCATAAAAAGCATCATCCAGTGTATTGGAAGTGATCAGTTTGACAGAATAAAGGTGGGTGTCGGTTCAAGACCGGAGGAAGGTAATATGGTTGACCATGTGCTGGGAAGATTTCCTCGGGAACAGATGCCTGAAATCAGAGATGCGGTGGACAGGGCTGTTCATGCAGCAGAAGAAATCGTAGTAGCCGGAGCGGCTTCGGCCATGAATAAATTTAACTGAATATAGTTAGAGGATGGAGGTATATGGAAGCATTATTAAAGCCGATTCGGAATAGCAAGGTCTATACTCAGGTTAAGGAAAAGGGTTATCCTGCCTATGTATATGGTACTACCTCCTGTGTCAGATCCATATTAATGGAAGCTCTGAGAGGGGATTCACAGTATACTCTGATTGTTGCCGGTGATAGCAGAAGGGCTGAAAAGCTTTATCAGGAGTATAAGCTGCTGGATAGAGATGTATATGTTTATCCAGCTAAGGATGCTCTCTTTTACTTTGCAGATATACATGGAAATCTGACATCGGCTAAAAGACTTGAAATTGTAAAAAGAATATATAAAAAAGAACGGACAGTTATAATAACCACAATAGAAGGTTTGATGGATAAGCTTCCTGACATTAAGTATTTTTGCAATCACGCATTTACACTTAAGGTTGGGGATGAGATGCCAATCGATGAGGTTAAGGATCGTCTTACCATGCTTGGTTATGAAAATGTACCTGTTGTTGAATCTCGTGGGCAGTTTTCTGTAAGAGGAGGAATAATTGATATATACCTTCTTACTGAAGAGTGCCCTAATCGTCTTGAATTCTTTGGTGATGAAGTTGAATCCATAAGATATTTTGATGAGGAATCCCAGAGATCCATAGAAAGCTGTCAGGAAATAGAAATACTTCCCAGTTCTGAATATGTACTCAGCCAGGCTCGTAAGGAAAGAGGTATAAAGGCTGTTGAAGATGAAGGACGTAAGGTTATAGAGGTATTCCGTAAAAGAAAAGAGGAAGGGGCAGCCTCCAGACTAGAGACATATGTTAAAAATGTAAGAGATGAGATTATTGAATATGATTCAAAGTCTGGTCTGGACAGTCTTGTAACATATTTCTTTGGAACGACAGTATCATTTTTGGATTATCTACCTGAGGATACAAAGGTTTTTATTGATGATCCTGACAGAGTAGTTGAAAGAGGAAGAGGTCACGAAACAGAATTTAAGAATTCCATGGAATCAAGGCTATCCTCTGGATATATTCTTCCTGGTCAGGCAGGTGTTATATATCCTCATGAAGAGATTATTGAAAGACTTAAGGGTATGAATCTGGTTCTTTTCTCAGAATTCTATACCTCTCAGGATAAGTGGGGAATCAGTGATAATGGCATAAATTTTGATACCAAGCATATAGATAATTATAAGGGGGATTTTTCTCTTCTTATTAAGGATATTAAGAAATGGAAGAATGAAGGTAATAGTATACTTATTATTTCTCCTTCCCAGACAAGAGCTAAAAATATAAGTGCATCCATAATGGATGAAAATATTGTTTCTGCATTTACAGCTGATAAGAATATTAAACTTATTCCTGGAGATGTTATTGTTACTACAGGGTATCTGGAGGAAGGATACCGTATTCCAGAAATAGGAATAGTTGTTATTGCTGAAAATGAAATCTTCGGTGCTGCTCGTATGGCCAAGAAGAGAAAGTCCTTCAGCAAAAAATATGAAGGTGAGAAAATCAGAAATATTGATGAAATCACCGTGGGTGACTATGTTGTTCATGAGAAACACGGAGTAGGAATATACCGTGGAATTGAAAAGAAAAAGAGTCTGGGCCGCTATAGAGATTATATCCAGATAGATTATGCTGATAATGCCAAATTATTTATTCCTGTAGATCAGTTTGGTCTTATAGGAAAGCTTGCTGATAAGGATGCAGGAAATCGTAAGCTTAGTAAGCTGGGTGGTAATGGCTGGACTAAAACTAAAAACAGAGTTAAGTCCCATGTGGATGATATAGCTGAAGAGCTGATAGACCTTTATGCCATGAGACAGCAGAAAAAGGGATTTAAATATTCCGAGGATACCCTGTGGCAGAAGGAATTTGAAGAGCTTTTCCCTTATGAAGAAACTCATGATCAATACCAGGCAATCATGGATACAAAGAAGGATATGGAATCTGATAAGATCATGGACCGTCTTATCTGTGGTGACGTTGGATTTGGAAAAACTGAGGTTGCTATTCGAGCTGCCTTTAAGGCTGTTCAGGATGGAAAACAGGTGGCCTATCTTGTGCCCACCACCATTCTTGCAGAACAGCATTATAATACATTTGCAGAACGCTTCAAGGGATATCCCATTGAAATCAGACAAATGTCACGTTTTTGTTCCACAAGTGAAGTGAGACAGACCATAGAGGATCTTAAGGCAGGAAAGGTGGATGTAGTAATAGGAACTCACCGTCTTCTTTCTAAGGATGTTGCCTATAAATCACTGGGTCTTCTTATAATTGATGAGGAACAGCGTTTTGGAGTTAAGCATAAGGAAAAAATCAAGCAGCTTAAGGATACAGTAGATGTTCTTACCCTTACAGCTACTCCTATTCCAAGAACTCTTCATATGAGTCTTATAGGAATAAGGGATATGAGTCTGCTGGAGGAACCACCTGTTGACAGACGACCTATACAGACCTATGTTATGGAATATGATAATGAGATAGTTAAGGAAGCAATAAATCGTGAGCTTTCTAGAGGTGGTCAGGTTTACTATGTTTATAATAAGGTAAGCGATATAGATAGTGTGACCATGGATCTAAGAAGTCTGCTTCCTAATGCGAGAGTTGAATTTGCACATGGACAGATGAATGAGCGTGATCTGGAAAATATCATGCATGCCTTCATTAATAGAGAAATAGATGTTCTTGTTTCAACAACAATTATTGAGACAGGACTTGATATTCCAAATGTTAATACTATTATTATACATAATGCAGACAGATTTGGACTTGCCCAGCTTTATCAGCTCAGAGGCCGAGTGGGAAGATCTGACAGGACGGCCTTTGCATTTCTCATGTACCAGAAGGATAAGGTTATTAAGGAAGTTGCAGAGAAGAGACTTTCTGCTATCAGAGAGTTTACTGAGCTTGGTTCCGGCTATAAAATATCCATGAAGGATCTGGAAATCCGTGGAGCAGGAAATGTACTTGGCAGCTCCCAGTCTGGAAATATGATGGAAATTGGTTATGACCTTTATGTAAAGATTCTTAATAAGGCTATTCGTACAAAGCTTGGTCAGATTGAGGAAGAGGAGGATTTTGATACAAGCATAGATCTTCCGGTAGATGCTCATATTTCGGATAAGTATGTAATGAATGAATATAGAAAGCTGGAAATGTATAAGAAAATTTCCCGTATTAAGACTGAGGATGATATAGCAGATCTTTGTATGGATGCGGAGGATAGATTCGGTTTTGTTCCAGATGAAACAAGGCGTCTTATGAGAATTGCCCTGATCAAGGCTAAGGCTCAAAAGGCTCATATTATTACCATCAGATTTAGAAATGATTTTGTTGAATATATTATTAAAGATGGTACAAGAGTTGAAAGTGCTAAATTGACCCAGCTTATGAAAAAGTACACGGGTCAGATGTATGTTGTTGCCACCAAGGAGTCGGGACTTAAGGTTAAGACTGAGAGTCTTTTTCAGGATGAAATGCTGAATAGTATAGAGACGGTAGTAGATGATATCTATGAATTTCTCTTCAAGAAGACCGATTCTGTGAGTGGAACAGATGATAAATAGATTTAATTATGATTTATAAATTGTATGTAAAATTATATAATTTGTAAGTTGTATATAAGGTAAAGAGGTTTTGGATTAAGTATGAGTAAGTTTATGTGGTCAGGAAAACTTCATAAAAGAATGATGGCGCTTATCCTTAGTGTTATGGTTCTTATATCCTTTAGTGGATGTGGAGAAAGTGAGACTCAAGTGACTAAAGGGGACACTGTGATTCTTTTCATGGGACAGGAGATTGGGCTTGGAGAAGTTTATCTTTATGCTAATACTGTGATTGAGGATTATGAAAAGATGTATGGAGAAGGAATCTGGGATACAGATGTTTCCGTATCTTCCGATAAGTCACTTAACATGGAGGATATTACCAGAAGAGATATCATAGAAGATATAGTTCATGTTAAGCTTCTCTGTGCCAAGGCCTCAGAGTATAAGGTTGATCTTTCTGAAGCTGAGACGGAAGAAGCTAAGCGTGAGGCTGATGATTTCTATAAGAATCTTACCGACCAGCAACTCAGTGATATGCAGATTAACTATGAACTGGTACAGCTTGTGCTCAGGGAAAATGCTCTGGCTTCTAAGGTTTATGATAAGATTATAGCTTCTGCCGATATAGAAGTATCTGATGAGGATGCCAGGGAGACTACATTTTACGATTTATTCTTTGAAGTTTATTCAGTAGCCTCAAGTGGAGATGTGAAAAGACTTGATGATGAAGAGGGAATGGCCCAGTATGAGAGAGCTCTTCAGGCCTATAATACTTTGAATAATCCTATTGAGTCAGGAGGAACTGTTACTGGTGAGGTTAATATAGAGGGACTGGCCGAATATTATGGACTTAAGAATTCCTCCTATTATACAATGACGCCGGATGAGATTAGAGAAACTTATGGCAATGATGTGGCTGATACCATATATGGTCTGGAGGATGGCTCTTATAGCCTGGTTACTAAATCTGATTTTGGCTACCATATCTTCTATATGAAGGCCCTTACAGATCGTCAGGCAACAGATACCCATAAAGAATCAATTCTTGTTCAGAGAAAGAATGAATATATGGAAGGTATTTATTCTGAATGGCTTGGGGAACTGGATCCTGATTATACGTATGAGGATTCAGTAGTATTTTCGACTTATGAAAAGATAAAATTCTAGATTGATTTGGAAGGGGTTTACTTATGATAAATGAGTTTTCTGTAAATGTTAAGAAGCTTAATCCAAATGCAGTGCTTCCAACCTATGGGTCAGAATCTGCTGCTGGAGCTGACCTTTATGCGTGTATGGAAGAGGATCTTGTGATAGAAAGTGGTCAGATGGTTCTTGTGAAAACTGGCCTTGCTATGGAAATACCTGAGGGCTTTGCTGGACTTATATATGCAAGAAGTGGTCTTGCTATAAAGAAGGGACTTACCCCTGCTAATAAGGTTGGAGTCATTGACTCTGATTACAGGGGGGAAATCATGGTTGCTCTTTATAATCATAGCTCCCAGCCTCAGACAATTGAACCAGGTGAAAGGATAGCTCAGATGGTCCTTACGCCTTACCTTAAAGGCATATTTAAGGAGGCTGACCAGCTTGACCAGACTGTACGTGGCCAAGGTGGCTTTGGTTCGACAGGGCGAAAATAGTTATAAGAAAATCTGATTCTATTTTTCTAAGGGGTCTCTTGATATGGTATTCAGTTCTATAATATTTCTGGCGGCTTTTTTGCCGATTATATTTTTACTATATTATATACCCATTCCACTGAAGGGAAATAAGCTCGTTACCTATAGGAATATAATTCTGGTAATAGCGAGTCTTGTTTTTTATGCCTTTGGAGAGCCTGTCTATGTATTTCTCATGATCGGTTCAGTTTTTATTAATTACATATTTGGACTTCTTCTTAGTGACAGAAAGCTTCTTAAATCTGCTGGCACTTCACAGGACCATGCCGATGGTCAAAATACGTCTGATGCCTCAGGTTCTTTAAATAATTCCCCTAAAAGAAAAATAATAATTACAATTGCTGTTATTATAAATGTAGCTATTCTTGGTATATTTAAATATGCAGGCTTTTTTGTTAGTACTATAAATGGAATCACTGGCTTGTCATTACCTGTTCCACAGATTGCCCTTCCAATAGGAATATCATTTTTTACATTTCAGGCTATGTCTTATGTTTGCGATGTCTATAGGGATGCTTCCATGTATCAGAAAAGCTATTGGAAGGTTCTTCTTTATATATCATTTTTTCCACAGCTTATTGCTGGTCCCATTGTAAGATATCACGATATTGATCTTCAGCTTACAAATAGGGGTAAGGATGGAGCTGCAGATTCTTTGCAGATGTCTGCTGGTTTCTTACGTTTCTCAAAGGGCCTTGCGAAAAAGGTTATAATTGCAAATGCTATGGGCTATATTGCTGATAAGGTTTATGGGCTTGATATCAGTATATACGGAGGGGGAGTAGCCTGGATGGGGGCTATATGCTACGTGTTCCAGATTTTTTATGATTTCAGTGGCTATTCGGATATGGCTATAGGACTGGCCAAGGTATTTGGATTTGAATTCCTGGAGAACTTTGACCATCCATATAGCTCCCTTTCCATTAAGGAATTCTGGAGAAGATGGCATATTTCCCTTTCTACCTGGTTTAAAGAATATGTTTATATACCCCTTGGTGGAAATCGTAAGGGTAGACTTAGAACTGAAATTAATAAAATAATAGTATTTTTCCTGACAGGATTCTGGCATGGAGCTAACTGGACATTTGTAATCTGGGGACTCTTCCATGGACTTTTCCTTACATTAGAGGATACTATACTTCCTGTTGCAAAGCTTGGAATCAAAAAGTCGGATTCTAAAGCGGCTGATACAGATAAGAAATATGACAAGAAAAGAGATGTAGAAGATGATAAGGAATTTGCCAGAAAAATCAAGGTTGGGGATCATTCAATTATAGCCCCCTGGGCAAAGGTCATCAGAAATCTTTATGTCTGGCTTGTTGCCATAGTTGGTTTTGTTTTCTTCCGTGCAGATTCAATAAGCTATGCAGGAAAGATGCTTAAGCAGATGTTCACAGGCTTTAGTCCAAAGGTGGGTGGAAGTGTAGCCCTTGGTGTGGTTTTGGAAGAGGCAAATCCATATAATCTGATAGTATTAATTCTTGCCATAGCATTTTCCTATCCTATAAGTAAAAAATTCGCAGATAAATTTAGTAAAAAGAAGTGGTGGGAAGGGGCTCTTATGATAGGTTCTCTTTTACTTCTTATAATATGCATACTTAGTCTTGCGTCGGCAGCTTATAATCCATTTATTTATTTCAGATTCTAGGAAGGAGGCAGGCTATGAAAATTTTTCGTACTATATATATTGCTTTATTTGTTATGATATGCTTTTCATTATTTCTACTTATGCCCCTGTCTCATTCTGATATGAGCGTTGAAAAGAGAGAGGCGGCTAGCCTTCCTAAGCTAAGGACTGAAGAGGGAAAGCTGAATATGGATTTCTTTGATCAGCTTACTGATTATTTTTCGGATAATTTCGCCTTCAGGCAGGAGCTGGCAACTGGAGATGCAGTTATAAAGTCTAAGCTTTTTCGTACATCTAATAATGAGAAGGCTATTGTAGGTAAGAATGAGTGGCTCTATTTTAATGGGTCTTTGGATGATTACTTTGGAAGAAATATATTAAATGACAGGGAAATCTATGCGGCTGCCAAAACCATTTCCCTCATGCAGGAGTTTTCGGAGTCAAGGGGATGTTCCTTTGTTTTTACGGTGGCACCAAACAAGAATACACTTTATCCGGATAATATGCCCGATAATTATATCGGGGCCCAGGGAGATACTAATATAGAGCTCCTTAGAAATAAGCTTAGTAATATGACCTGTGCCAACGGAAATCCTATTAACTATGTTGACCTGCAAGCTACATTTCTTGCTCAGGATAAGGTCTTATATCATAAATGGGATAGCCACTGGAATAATGAGGGGGCGGTTCTTGCTATGAATACTATTTTTAACAGCATTGGTAAGGAACATTATGATTATAAGGATGAGCCTTTTTCTATAGAGGCAAATCACAGTGGTGACGTCTGGCAGCTTATTTATCCAAGCTGGAACAGGATGGATGAAAATGTAATTTATGAAAGACAGCATACCTATACTTATGTGAATCCAGTGGAGAGTGTAGAGGACATGTTTATTATTACTGCCTGTCAGGGTAAGGAAGGAAATGTTCTCATGTTCAGAGATTCTTTTGGAAATGCACTTTTACCTTATGTGGCAGATGAATATGCAAATGGAATGTTCCTTAAGGGTATGCCTCTTAATGTAAAGCAGATTGAGGCGAGTGGAACAAATGCTCTTATATTTGAAATTGTAGAGAGAAATATTCCTAATATAATTGCTTATCTTCCGGTTATGGATGCTCCGGTCCGAAATCTTGAGGACATAAGTGTAAATTCTTTGGAGTCTGAGACCAGTGTGGAATATGAGGACAAGGTCAGCCAGTATGTTATATATGGAAGTATAGACCCTGACTATATGGAAACGGATACAGATATTTATGTAAAAATAACTACAGGTTCAGGGGATGTAACATATTATGAGGCGAGTCCTGGAGCTTATATTAAGCAAGAGGCAGGAGCGGATCTTTCTAATAATTATGGTGCATACATATCAAAGGAAGCGATAGGACAGGATTTTAGTGTTCAGATAATATGGGGGGAAAATGGTACATTTTATAGTACAAATGCGATTGATATAGTATATAATTAGCCATTGTTATATTGGTATTGTCTGGTTTTTTGATTTATATTTTAATTTACATAAAGTTGCGTGTAAGACTTGAAATATTTCTTAGATGCGTATAAACTTAATACATAGTTTTAATTTGAAGATTAGTAAATATTATGCAGTAGGTTTTATTTGCTAAGAGTGATTTCGGGAGGATAATTTCATGAGAAGATTCAGATATTTTGCTGTGTGCGCATGCCTTTTATTTAGTCTTGCTGCATGTGGAGATGGTGAAAAAACTGAAACAACAACTAGTGCTGAAGTAGTAACAGAAGCAGAAACAGAAGCTACTACAGAGGCTACAACCCAAAAAGCAGAAGAAAAAACAACAGAGAAGAAGACAGAAGAGAAAACAACTGAGAAAAAGACAGAGGAGAAAACGACTCAGGCTACGACAGAGGCTACAACAAAGGCTACAACCGAAGCTACAACCGCAGCAACGGAAGCACCAACAGAGGCTCCGACCGAAGCGCCAACAGAAGCACCAACAGAAGCACCAACAGAAGCTCCGACCGAAGCTCTAACAGAAGCACCGACCGAAGCACCGACTGAAGCTCCGACCGAGGCTCCATCTATGAAGAGTACAGCAGCTGCTTATGTGGGACAGCCTTTCTCATCACTTGAAGCTGCTTGTGGTAGTGGATATGTCTGGGCTGAGAATATTGGCTGTCTTGATGATGGTGGCGATCTTGCTACAGCTACATATAGTGATTTTACCGTTCAGTGTACCAGAACTCCTGGCGGAGAGTGGATGGTTCAGTATGTTTTCTAAGATAATATAGAAATATTAACTTGTATGGGATTAGGTATCAAAAAAAGAATTGGGGAGGCATAACATGATCAGACTTAAGAGGCTTGGCTCATTATTGCTTGCGGGAGCATTTACCGTAACAGGAATTATAGGAGGTTCAGGACTGTCTGTTAATGCGTCGGATGGTAGCTGGCTTAATACATCAGATGGCTGGAAGTATCAGGTGGACGGAGAAACAAAGACCGGATGGTTTGAAGATGGTGATACATGGTACTATTCAAATGATAATGGTATTATGCAGACCGGTTGGGTAAATGCAGGTGGTACCTGGTATTACATGGACTCCAGTGGAGCTATGGTTACTGGCTGGGTAAATGCAGGCGGGACCTGGTATTACATGAATTCCAGTGGGGCAATGGCTACAGGCTGGGAGAAGATAGATGGATATTGGTACTACTTTGATGAAAGTGGACTTATGCAGACCGGCTGGATTGATGCAGGTGGAACCTGGTATTATATGAACTCAAGTGGTGATATGCAACAGGGCTGGTTATCAGATGGGGGCTCCTATTACTATTGTGACAGATCATCAGGTGCTATGCAGGCTGGAGTTAAGGTAAATGGAATTAATCTTGATTCAAGCGGAGTGGCTGAGAATACTTCATATTCTGCAGAGAAAATCCCTGTAATGATCAGAGCTAATGAGGTTGTAAAATCTATATGTAATCCGGATGATTCTCTGGAATCCAAGCAGAATGCTTGCTATACATGGGTAGCTGAATTCCCATATATGCTGAGAGATTATCCGATCGGTACATATTATAATTCAGGTAAATGGTCCTGTTATGATGCACACTATGCTGACAATATTCTTAATTCAAAGGGCGAGCTTGAACAGCCAGGAGCAGAATGTGTTGGTGAGGCAGCAGCTCTTGCGTACCTTTTTAATGAACTGAATTTTGGAACGGTATATCTTGATCATTCTGATGTACATGGATGGGTTGAGGTAAATGACAGATTCTGGGATCCTCTTAACCAGGAAAGCAAAAAGAATGGTAAGAACTGGCTTAACATAGCTCCTTCAGAGTATGAGATGAGTTCAGGATATCATTGGGTAGAGATTTAATATATCTTATATGACCTTATATATGAAGAATATATAAGGTCATTTTTATTCCGAATATAGATATATTTGGATAAAATATAGAAAGAATTATAGGAAAAAATAGGAGAGAAGCGAAAAATACATTAATATTTGCATATTTATCAAAAAGTAGATTGACAGAATTAGCTCTATAAGCTAATATATAAAATTAACAAAAAAAAATGCGTGAAATATCTTGACATAGGTTTTGAAAAGCGCTATATTATAAAAGCGGTTTAAAAAGTACCGTGGTTAAAAAATTAGGGATGATTAGATTAAGGACGAATTAGGCTGAGGCTAGAAGTCCGCCCTAAAGGATCTTATGTATGTGATTTATGATTTTTTAACCACGGTACTTTTTTTGACCCCTAAAAGTCTTGGAAAGTATAGGTTAAAGTGCTAAACATTTAGACCTTAACAACTGAATGCACCCAGTTACCCGGGCCGCGAAGAATAAGGTAACAGTCACTGTCGAGGGCTGATCGACAGAGCAAGGGAGAGCTAAAAATCCTAAACTCAAAGTTTCTATAATTAGATTTTCTATTTGAACTAAGAATTATATTGATTAAAAAATTTAATGGATAAAAAATATTAGTTAAAAACTATATTGATTAAATCCTTAATATTATCATAAGTACAATATTTAATCATATTAATCATATATATCTAATATAGTAAATCGTATTTATAAGAAATTATTTAATAATGAATAAGAAAAGGAGAAAATTATTATGCGTACACCAAGACTTGGAAGCTTTAATTTAAAAGATGTTGAAATCTATATCGCAGCAGATACCCTGTCAATGATGTTTGGTCATACTAAGTGTATGAATACCATCGCGCTGGATAAGGCACGTATTAATTACAATCAGGTTGCGGCAAGAGACAAGGGTAACTATGTTATGAACAAGCTTAATAAATTTGACCAGGAGTTAGACCGCGTTGTTGGTGATGAGAGTATGGAGTGGGGAGCGTATCACTGCGAGCTTCATATTGATAGGAATCAATATGGTCCTTATGTACTTGCAGATGCTGGCTTCTTTAAGGTAAGGGTCTACACCGATGATAGAGGTGATTATATTATTCAGTACATAGAAGAATAATATGCTAGATTAATAATGATATAAAAACAAACTAGATAATAGAACATATAATAAAGAAGAAAAAATAAAATAGATAACAAAGAAGACAACAAAGAAGATAACAAAGAAGATAACAAAGAAGATAACAAAGAAGATAACAAAGAAGATAACAAAGAAGACAACAAAGAAGACAACAAAGAAGATAACAAAGAAGACAACAAAGAAGACAACAAAGAAGATAGTAGAATAGATAACAAAGTAAATAATCAAGGGATAAGACAAGAAAGATAATAAAACGGGAGAACAGAGAAAAAAGAAAACAGGAAACAGGAAAAAGATAATAAAACAAGAAAACAGAGTAAATAACAAAGGGATAAATATTTTAAGAGAGGAAAGATTAAAAAGATAAAAGCCTGAATAGATAAAAAAGATAAAAAAAATTTAAAAAATAAATATACAAAATGTAATAGATATAAATTAGCCGTGATTATGGCAAAAGATTCGCATTTCAAAGCGTAGTATTTCAAAATTAGTAATGTAAAAGTTGATTGTATTTGGATATTAAGAAAAGGAGCGAATTATGCTAGGAATAAATTTTGATTTGAAGAAGACCGGCGATAATATAAAGAGACTTAGAGAAGAGAACTCTATGAATGTTAAAAAGGTGGCAGACAAGTGTGGATTCCAGAATCCTCAGTCTGTATATAAGTGGGAAAGGGGCGAAACCCTTCCATCTATTGACAACCTGCTTGTTCTTGCTAAGATTTTTGATACAAGTGTCGAGGATATACTTATTTATGACGTTCTTAATTATGACAGATAGCATTTCATAAATAAATAAGTAGATAAATTAGAAAATAAACAAACAAGTAAATAAAAAACAAATTGAGGGCCATTTTGATGATTTTATGTTGATTTTAAGTGCTATGTATTGATTATCAACATGAAAAATATGTGAAAAGCCCTCAATTTTTAAAATTTCCTTTATTTTTAAGAATTAGTGTGTTATCATCATACAGTTGAAAAATCTTAAATATTATGATTTATAATAAAAATATAATATATATATGTAGAGAAAGGATATGAAGTAGGCGATGAAGATTAGAAAGATAAGCGCAATCCTGGTTGCTGTTATGATGATATCACTTCTTTCTGGATGTGGTAAAAAAGAAGAGGGTTCTATTGAATCAATGCAATCTGATTACAGTAAGTATGTTACTCTTGGTACATACAAGGGTGTTGAGTATACTCCACAGAAGACAGAGGTTACAGATGATGATATAAAGTATTATGCTAATTCTCTGGTTTACCAGAACACAATACAGAATCCTGTATATGAAGGTGTTGCTACAGAAGGTGATACTGTTAACATTGATTTCGTAGGATATGTTGATGGGGAATCATTTGAAGGTGGAGACTCACAGGGACAGGGTTACGATCTTGTACTTGGTTCACACAGCTTCATTGACGATTTTGAGGAGCAGATTGTTGGACATAGTCCTGGAGATGCATTTGATGTAAATGTTACATTCCCTGAAGATTATGGCTCAGAGGATCTTGCTGGAAAAGAAGCACTTTTTGAGACAACTCTTAATTATATTGTAGATATTGAGACACCAGAGTATGATGATGCACTTGTTGCTACAGCAACAGATTATTCAACAGTAGAAGAATTTGAAACTGCAAAAAGAGCTGAGCTTGAAGAACAGAATGCTACAAATGATCTAAATGCTGATAAGAACAGTATTATAACAAGTGTTATTGATTCTAGTAATGTTACAGAGTATCCTGCTGGTGAAGTTGAGGAGAGAGTTCAGGCTATGATGGACAGTGTTACAGAAGAAGCTGAAGCTAATGGTGTTGATGTAGATTCTTATCTTTCAAACTATGGATATACATTAGATACATTCAAGGATCAGGTTAAGGAATCAGTTGAAACATATATCAGAGAAAAGATGATTTTCCTTACAATAGCTGGTATTGAAGGAATTACAGCTACTCAGGAAGAGACAGATGCTAAGGTAGATGAGCTTCTTGCTCAGTCTGGTCTTACAGATAAAGAAACACTTAGTTCTGTATATGGATACACAGATGATGATTATGCTTATGAAGTAATATATCAGAAGGTTGTTGATTTTATTTATGAAAATGCTGTAGCCGTAGATGCACCTGCTGAAGAGGCAAGTGAGAACGACGGTGAAATGATTGATGATTACGGCACAACTGAAGAAGAATAAGCATTTAATCATTATTAATCTTTGATTTAATAATCAAATAATTACCAAGAAAAATTCAGTCACTGCAAGGTTGACACCATTAATCTAAAGTGTTAAACTTGTTCAGTGGCTGTTTAAGCAGATGTGGCGGAATTGGTATACGCGCATGATTCAGGTTCATGTCCACATAACGTGGGTTCGGGTTCGAGTCCCGTCATCTGCATTTAATACGTTTCACAGTTTATTATAAATTTATATTTGTATAAATTTTTAATTAGTTAATATAGTAGACTGTATAAAAACGTGTTTTTAGTTTAAGATGGCTGTGTTTATATTTAAATTGAGAAAGGATATAAAAAATGGCTGAAGGAAAAAAGATCAAACTTACTTATGAAGGTCTTAAAAAACTTGAAACTGAGTCTATGGATCTGAAAGTAAACCGTCGTCGTGAGGTTGCTCAGAAGATTAAAGAAGCTCGTGAGCAAGGAGACTTATCAGAGAACGCTGAGTATGATGCAGCGAAAGAAGAACAAAGAAATATAGAGATGCGTATTGCTGAGATTGATAGAATTCTCAAGAACGCAGAGATTATAGATGAGGATAGCTTTGATTCAGAGTCAATCCACTTTAACTGTACAGTACATCTTGAAGAGATGGAAAGTAAAAAGGAGTATACCTATAAGCTTACAGGTTCTACCGAAGCTAATATACTTGAAGGAACTATTTCAGATGAATCACCACTTGGTTCTAAGCTGATTGGTTCAAAAGTAGGTCAGGTTGTCATGGTTGACGCTCCGAATGGTGACAAGTACAGTTATAAGATACTTGATTTCAAAAGAAATCAGGACCAGTAGGACCAATAGGATCAATTACGTCGGGGTTATGCTCCGACGTTTTTTTGGCTTTTATTATATTTGAAGCCTGCATATGATTCTTTATATAGAGATTTAAAAATATTATTATAGAAAGAGGTTTGTTATGGGAGAAAATAATAACAAGAACCAAAAGACAGAACAGCAGGATATTAATCAGCTTCTTAAAGTTCGTAGAGAGAAGCTTGCTGCACTTCAGGAAGCAGGAAATGATCCATTTGTTATAACAAAGTATGACCAGAATTATCATTCGACTAAAGCAAAAGAGGATTATGAAGCTCTCGAGAAGAAGCTCCTGGCAGATATGGTAGAGCCTGATGTTACAGGTCTTGAAGAAACAGAAGCAAGGCAGGTTACTAAGGAATTCTACAATAAAAAGCGTGAAATAATGGATGCAAATCCTATTAAGGTAAGCATTGCTGGTAGAATGATGTCCAAGCGTGTTATGGGTAAAGCTTCTTTCTGTAATGTACAGGATAAACTAGGAAATATTCAGGTGTTTGTTTCAAAGGATGAGCTTGGCGAGGATAGCTATGCTGCATTTAAGAAGCTTGATATGGGAGATATAATCGGTGTTACCGGATATGTATTCCGTACTATGATGGGAGAAATATCAGTACATGCTGATACAGTAACTCTTCTTACAAAGTCTCTTCAGATTCTCCCAGAGAAGTTCCATGGACTTACAAATACTGATATAAGATACCGTCAGAGATATGTTGACCTTATAATGAATCCTGATGTAAAGGAGACATTTATCAAGAGATCACAGATTCTTTCATGCATACGTAGATTCCTTGACGGACAGGGCTTTATGGAGGTTGAGACACCTATGCTGGTTGCAAATCCAGGTGGTGCCGCTGCTCGTCCATTCGAGACACATTTTAATGCATTAAATGAAGACTTAAAGCTTCGTATATCACTTGAGCTCTATCTTAAGAGACTCCTTGTTGGTGGACTTGAGAGAGTTTATGAAATCGGGCGTGTTTTCAGAAATGAAGGACTTGATACACGTCACAATCCTGAGTTCACACTTATGGAGCTTTACCAGGCATATACTGATTACCATGGCATGATGGATCTTACTGAGAATATGTTCCGTCATATAGCAAAAGAAGTTCTTGGTACAACAACAATTACTTACCAGGGTGTTGAAATGGATCTTGGTAAGCCATTTGAAAGAATTACAATGGTCGATGCTGTTAAGAAGTACGCAAATGTTGACTGGAACCAGGTTGAAGATACAGAAGCTGCTAAGGCCCTTGCAAGAGAGCATAACATAGCATTTGAAGACTTCCATAAGAAGGGTGATATCTTGAATCTCTTCTTCGAAACATATGTAGAAGAGCACCTTATTCAGCCTACATTTGTTATGGATCATCCAATTGAGATATCTCCGCTTACAAAGAAAAAGCCTGAGGATCCAAACTACGTTGAAAGATTTGAAATGTTTATGAATGGCTGGGAGATGTGTAATGCATATTCAGAGCTTAACGATCCTATAGATCAGCGTGAAAGATTTGCAGCTCAGGATGCGCTTGCAGCAGCTGGAGATGACGAAGCAGAGCATACAGATGAGGACTTCCTCAATGCACTTGAAGTAGGTATGCCACCTACAGGCGGTATCGGATACGGAATCGACAGACTTGTAATGCTTATGACAGACAGCCCTGCAATCCGTGATGTATTATTGTTCCCGACCCTCAAGAGTCAGAATTCTTCATCTTCAGATAAGACATCCGCATCAGCTTCAGATGCTGAGGTAGACACTTGTTCTGATAAGACCGGATTCTTTACACCAAATGACAAGATAGATTTTTCAAATGTAAAGATAGAGGATCTCTTTGAAGAAGAGGTTGATTTTGAAACCTTCAGCAAGTCAGATTTCAGAGCTGTAAAGGTTAAAAACTGTGAGGCAGTTCCAAAGTCAAAGAAGCTTCTTAAGTTTACACTTGATGATGGAACAGGCACAGATCGTACTATTTTAAGTGGAATCCATGAATTCTATGAACCAGAAGAACTTGTTGGAAAGACACTGATTGCAATCACAAACCTTCCACCAAGAGCAATGATGGGAATAGAATCCTGTGGTATGCTTCTTTCTGCTGTAAATAACAAGAAGGACAGTGATGAGGAAGAACTTCATCTTTTGATGGTAGATAACCACATCCCTGCAGGTGCGAAGCTTTATTAATCAGATACAATATTATTAGAATATTATAGAGGGAGTCGCTTTTCTTAAAAAGTTTTAAGAGGGCGGCTTCTTTTTACTTTCAAGGATTGGATATATATCGGCTGTCTACCATAGAAACCTGATCCCTATTCCCTCCAAATACATAAAGTTGTACAGTTTCCTGACTATCTGGATGAAAATGCTGATGGTATGGATACCATGATAAGGAAGATATTATTTATGTAAAGAATGGATGGAAGGATAAAGAGGATAGAACATTTATTATATATACGATAGAGCAGATTGCGGCTGATCTGGCATGTGGAAGAGATAAGGCGATAAAGGTATCAGCTGAACTGGATAGCAAGAAGGGTATCGGTCTTATAGAAAAGATGAAGAGAGGACTTGGTAAGCCGGATATAATTTATGTAAAGAACTTTATTGTTCAAGATAGATTATCTGAAAGAAGCAGTGTTTTTTCAGAAGTCGATTATTCCGACTTCTAGGAGTCGGGAAATCATACTTCTGTAAGTCGGGAAAAGGGAACTACGCAGGTCGATAAATCATACTCTAATAATACTAATATAAATAAAACTGATAATAGTAATACTAATCTTATCAATCTATCGGATATGAAAGATGGGATGAGTTACAGCAAATATATGGAGTTCGTTAAGAGCCTTATTGATTATGAAATATTGAAACAGGATTATTCGAAATCAGATACTCAGCTGGTTGATGCTATAGTAGAACTTATGACGGAGGTGGCTATTTCCGACGGAGATTATATAACGATTTCAGGCAAGAAAGTTCCAAAATCAGTGGTTGTATCAAGGTTTGAAAAATATGATATGATGACAGTTCAGTATGTTATGGAATGTATGAAAGAGAATACCAGTGATGTAAAGAATATAAAACAGTATTTGCTGGCTGTGATGTATAATGCTCCGGTTACAATGGGAGCATATTATCAGCAGAAGGTGAATCATGATCTGTTTGGATGAATATGCTGTAATTTAAGAATAAAGAATCAATTATATTGTTAGGTTAATATAGTTGGTTCTTTTTCTTTATTGGGAAAATAACATGTGTTAAAATATATGTTGAACAATTATTGACAAAGATATTTAGGAAAGGAACGAATATGAGATTTCCGTTTTATGAGTTGCCTGAAACTGCAGTTATAACATGTTGCCATGTATTAAATGATAAAAAATCAATTCTGTATGTTTCTCACGATGAAGAGGATGGTATGTGGCAATTCTTGTGTGGGCAACGACATGAAACTGAAGATGCGAGATTGGTTTCATTAAAGTCGATATTTGATATGGATAACACTGTTGGAAAGTTGTTTTATATGTCGTGTGGTTGTCACGCAGAGAGAACGAGTATAAAAGATGACTGGGTAATAAATTAGTTAGAAGTGTATATGTGGAGTTTACAGTTTCTTTTATAGAAATGTAGAGGAATGGTAAATTGAAAATATAGTGGGGCTTAAAATGGTAAATGACTGGACAACAATAGATTATTCTCCTGGGATAGTAGAGTTTATTGATTCTTACAAACATGAGGATATGTTACAAGTGAATTATCCTCCTAATTATATTCTGGATATGGGATGGTATGGGGATAAATATATAATATATATTATTCGGGATCATGATTGGGATAATCCCATATTTTTGTTTTCTGCGGTAGATGAAAAAGAGCTGATGCATATTATGTTTAAGTGTATAAACATAATATTGAATATGATATAAATCACAGTTGATGATTTGATAGAATTAATACAAGGGGGATAACAATGCATTTATTTGATAATAGAGATGACCAAAACCAGAATAGTACAATTGATTCAAATATATCCTTTTTGGAATTGCCATTTTTTGATATGCCATTTCGTAAGCGCGTAAAAAAGTGTTGGAATAATTTTCTTGTTGAAGAAGGAAAACTCAGAGAGTTGATTGACTCAAAAGCTGATGTGGACGAAATATGTGAAAAATTAGATGAATTATTTGGAATAGCTTTTCAAAAGGTCTATGCTGAAGTTGGAAAGAATGGAGAAAAATACGACTTGATTTTTAATCTTGAGGGAGATTGGTCAAGACTATTTTCTCTTATATATTTTAAAAGAATGGCGCCTGAAAAAGTATTTGACCATTGGAATATTATTGTGGGAAGACAATCAAATGGGAATGCAATAAATGCATTTGAAATCAGAATGGGTGAAAACTCCGTTAGTGCTGAGGATATTAATATATGGACTGATTGGAATGATGGATATGTTGATTTAGAAATATATTGTGAAAGCCTAATGCCACTTATTAATGCTGATAAAGGTCAAGCATATCAGTTATTATACATTCTTTTAGATCAATCAGTTGGAGAGTTGGCTGAAATGAAGTATATTTCAAGGATTGATTTTATTGAGAATCCGCGAAAAGAAGAATCCTTGAAATTAAGCGGATTACAAGAAGATTTTCTTGTTCATTTACAAATAACAAGAGATGAACTAATTAATGCAGAGAGGTATGTTGACCTATATAGTGCATATAGAATGCAACCGGATGAAAATTCTATTGATGGATTAAGAAAAGATGTTTTTGGTGGGGCATCATGTTTTGGTTCGATTATAAACGATTTTTATAATGGGGACACATATATAATTGATTCTCTTGAGAGAGATGGTATTACATCAGGATATATATTTTATCCTTTGGATTGGGCTACAGGAAGCGATAGGGCTGCAACAATTCTTGATTTTAGAGATTCACTGGTTGAACAGATAGAACAGACATGTGGAAAAGAGTGCTTTGAGTTTATTGGTGGTTCTACTGGGGTGAATTTTGGTTATATAGACTTTATAGCATATGATTTAAAACCTGTAATCGATACTATGATAGAATTGTTCAAAAAATCTAAAGTAAGATGGGCAACATATCATAGTTTTCGGAAAGATGTTGATGCTGTAACTATATACCAGAAATAAAAAATGTAAGGAATGAAAATGTATTTGGTATGGTTTATTGTAAAGTTCAGATAATTGAAATAATAGATTCCTCGTTCTATCCGGGTATGTGTAAAGCTGTTTTCACAGACTACTTTGGGAAAACTCATATAATAGTGGATAAGCCTCCGATCTTTGGATTTGAATTAGAGGATAAAGAATACGAGTTTCCTTTTGAGGCTGTCATGAGTTGTGAGATTATAGAGGAATCAGGTGATTGTATAGTTATTGATACTGAGTATCCGGATTATATAGAATCACAAGAAGAGCTACATATTTTTAAGGTAAAAAAGAAACTGATAAAGGATATAGAAGATGATTAGATATATTGTCAAGCATTTTGATTACAAGGAAGAAGATATAGCTAAAGGAAAATACGATGCGTGGGATTTGATTCTTCCTTTTTGGGATAATGTTAATGTTTTTGAGGACATTGCTAAATATTATAAAGATACAGAATTGTTGACGGATGCTCAAAGAAGATTCATTGCATTACAGTGGTATGATTCTGAAGTTTGTAATGGGGGCCATGACCAGTTTTTTCGTAATTCATCAGGAATTGTATGGAAAGATGCACTCGAAGGAATGAAAATGATTGGAGATGAAAAGGGAGCCGATAATCTTCAGAAGGCTGTTGAGATTTTTGGTGGCAGCATTCCATTTGACTATTTTGAAAGACGTAAAGTTCTTGAAAAGATTTATGAAATTTATGGGATGAAGGCTTTTGACAAAATTGATGATGAGTTTATTGGCGGAGATTTGTTTGAAAAGCTGATGAATGAATATGTCATCTCACATCCTAATGAATTTATTGTTGATGGGGATTATCAATATTCGGAAATTGTCAGATAGTAAATATAGTTATAGGTTAACAAAATACAAATAGAGATTTTTAGGAATAAGAGGGGCAAAAAATGGATTTCAACGATAGAAATGGAAAATTTATTTGTGAAAATAAAGGATTAATCTTTGTATGGGATTATGAACCTGAAGAAGATATTGGAGATGTTATTAATATGCTTACTGAAAACTATTACTCTCATTTGGATGAAATTGTGCAGTTTATGTTGCCTGATTTAAAGCAGGTGTATGGAGATATTGATATAGAAGTTGTAAAAGTAAATCTAGGTAAGCCAATTATTGATTATGATAATGGTCGAGTTTCTTATCTTGAACAGCAGTTTGACAGCATGCATATTTTTGAGTTTGAATTTTTGGATGATGCATTTGAGCAATTACAGTATTTTTCAATTGATGGATAATACTAATTGGAGTTGGACTAGAGATATGAGTAAAGTTAACGAACAAGCTATAAAACATTATTTTC
>JAILGP010000231.1 GCA_024696635.1 Eubacterium sp.
TCATATGTCAAATCACATGACATAGTCATATATCTTATTTATGTCATTATCCCCGCGCGCCAAAAATAGCAGTACCAACTCTGACCATAGTTGAACCTTCTTCTATAGCAACTAAATAGTCATTGGTCATGCCCATCGAAAGAATTGACATATCAACATTATCTATGTTTTGAGATTTTATGTCAAGTAATAATTGTTTCATACCCTTGAATATAGGTCTATTTTCCTCTGGATCATCTACAAAAGGAGCAATTGTCATAAGTCCTTTTACCTTAATATGTCTGAAGCTTGAAGCAATTTCTCTAATTAACCCTTCTGCTTCTTCAGGCTTTACACCGAATTTAGAATCTTCTCCAGCATAATTAACTTCAATAAGTATATTTGCCTGTATCTCCTTTTTGGCAGCTTCTTTTTCAATTACTTGTGCAAGTTTTAAAGAGTCAACTGAATGAATAAGTACAACTTTATTGATTATATACTTTACCTTGTTTGTTTGTAAATGTCCTATCTGATGAAATTTAACAGGTGTAGAAACCAAATCAAATTTTTCTTTAAGCTCCTGAGGTTTATTTTCACCAAATTCATTAACTTCAATATTTATGAGCGCTTCTATATCAGATAATGGTTTTGTTTTACTTACTGCAATAAGAGTAACTTCTTTAGGGTCACGGCCTATATTTTTACAGGTTTCTTCAATATTATTCTTAACTTCACGATAGTTTTTTTGTAAATCTTCTGCTTTCATAACTTCCCTCTTTAAAACAATTAATAAAGTGTCTGACCATCCTTTACTTCTTCAGCATCAAGTACAATATTATCAAATTCCTTGAGATTGCCGTCAGTTTGAAGAATCGTAAATTCATCTTGAGACTTAACAATTACTACTTCTATAAAATCTGCAATTCCCATATTAGCCAGATATACTCCAGTAAGCTGTGCTCTTTCTAGCGAAAGAACAGGAGTTAACTCAGATGTTTTACCTTGATATACCTGATCTGTATCCAGAAATGCATCCTTATCCACATAGAAATAATCATCATCTGTTTTATAGACTATAAGATCCACCTTTTTTTCTGAAGGTTCACCACTACTAGCCTTTTCATCAAATCTAAGAACATTTACTTCTTTTACATTACTATGCCCCTCTGCGTTAAGTACATAGCTTTTAGGAATTTTATATACTTCCTTATCAATAAGAGCAGAATTAGGAACCTTTAATCCTTCAAATTTGTTGAGGATAATTTCCACATTCAAAAATCTTTCATCTATATAATCAACCATATATTTATTAAGATCCAGTGTAAGCAGATAACCATCATCCTTTGGTGTGGTTGAAAAATTAGCCGACATATCGATAGCGGAGCCATTTAATGTAAATCTTAGCTTGCTTTCCTCTGCTATGGCTTTATATTGGTCATTTGAAATTTTACAAACCACATGCCAGTCTTCATCTGCAACTATTTTAAAAACGGTAGATCCTGAGGACTGGATTTCACCAGATTTAAGGGAATTCTTTTTATAATTATTCTGGTTAAAATCTTCATCAGAAAGAGTTTCTGGTGTTTTCTTTTCATAACCGTCAGTATAATAAGTAATAACACCAGAATCAGGAGCCTTAATAGTTTGAAGAGTTGAGCTTACTGCGGCTCCTCCAGAATTAATCTGGTCCATCATAACTTCACTGGAAAGCTCCATGACCTTACTTTCAATATCCGATTTAAAATTATAAAGATTATTAAACTGTATATCTGAATATGAAGATTTATAAGTATCAATTGTTGTTCTTATATGGGCATAATCAGAAGAAGTAAAAAGTTTATTACCCTCATCACTTTCTCCAGTTGCTTTAATAGCAGCGATAACATTTCCAGTTTCATCAACTGTACATACAGGACTATTCTTTTTTATTTTATCTCCATCACGAACAAAATATATTAAATAACCTGACTTAGAACTTGTGATTTCCACTTCATTACGAAGAGCAATACCCACACAATTAATATTATTATTTATATTACTTGAACCAACCTTATACGTAGTAATAGGCTCTTTAGAAATAGACTTAATTACACATGCTATTACATAAATAAAAATAAGAACAAATAATATAATAGCAGAATTAAGTCTTGCGGCCCTGCTAAGTCTGATTATGTTAGGGTCAGTAGAACGCCTGTTTCTATTCTTCTGGCTATTATTTCTGTTATTTTTGCTATTTTTATTATTATTTCTATTAATTCTATTATTGCTGCTATAATTTATATTTTCACTTTGATAATAATCCTGATAGTAGTCTTGTTCGTATTCTTGACTGGATCTTTGATTTCGATTTCTGTCTTGTCTACGATTTTGACTTCGATTATGAATATTATCTTTTCTTCTATCTTGTTTACTCATTTTTTACCCGATTATGATTAATAAAATTATCTTTATATACTTATATTCTTTAAAAAAAAAATTAATTTGTCATATTAAATAAGGTTCCTATTTTACCATATAAATCATCAGGACCTATACTGTCAGCTACAAACAAAGTATATGAATTATTATTTACAAGTACATTCATAACAAGACAACTTCCCGCTTTTCTTGTTGTACCTGTTTTCCAGGTTTCCATGGTTATATTAGAAGGTAGTTGATAACCACCTGATAAAAACTGATTTGTTGGGGATATGCTGTCAGACTGTTCATAACCATTTGCATCTATATATGAAAATGTAAATGTATTATAGGAGTCAATCTCTCTTATTATTTCATGTTTTTTAGCTTCTCTAACAATAAGATACATATCATAAGCTGTTGTATAATGATCATCTTCATGAAGTCCATGAGGATTCACAAAATGTGATGCAGTAGCCCCAATCTGATAAGCTTTATTATTCATCATTTGACAAAAATCTGCTTCTGTACCACCTACATATTCAGCTAAAATAACGGCAAAGTCATTATATGACTTCATAAGCATTCCATAAAGAAGATTCCTTACTGATATAGTGCAGCCTTTACCAAGACTACTTTTCATAGCACTTTCATCTGTGATACTTGTATCATGCTGAAGAGTCACCTGATCATCAAGACTGATTTTTCCTTCATTGAGTGCATCACATACAACTAAAGCTGTCATCACCTTAGTTGTTGATGCAGGATAAATTCTTCTTAATGCATTATAAGCAACTATAGGTTCATTTGTTTCATTATCAATCATTATTGTAGCATAGGTGTCATCAGCAAAAAGGTCAGGATTTATATCCTGTCCAATTTGTAATACAGCATTTTGAGATTGATATCCTGTAAGTTCAAAGGTCGGAAAACTAGAATCTACAGAAACAGAAACAGAAACCCTTTCTTCATAATGATTGTTAAAATTTATACTATCCAGCACAAAATATCCGATTGCTCCAATTGCCGCAATCAGAAGAAGTATATAGTATATTATGGCTTTTCCCATGAATATAACCTCATTATTTCTTAATGTTTATAGAGTGATCTCCAGTCAAGATCTCCTCTTTCAAGTGCTTTAATAAGCAATTCTGCAGTGGCAAGATTAGATGCCAGAGGAATGTTATAAATATCACATAAGGTAGAAATATTATGATAATCATTATTATGTGGCTGACTCATACTATTCTCCCTAAGGAATATAACAAGATCCATCTGATTTGATTCAATCTGTGTTGCTATTTGCTCTACACCACCAAGATGTCCTGCAAGAAATTTATGTACATTTATGCCGGAGGCTTCCTCCACAAGACGACCTGTTGTTTCTGTGGAATAAACATCATGATGCATAAGAATGCCACGATATGCTATACAAAAATTCTGCATCAATTTCTTTTTTGGATCATGTGCAATTAATACAATATTCATTCTCTCGTCTCCCATAATAAAATTTCTATTACAAAAATACTTAATCTATATACATTCACTAATAATTTATATATACATATATAATAATATTCTTACTAATTCATCTACTAATTGTATATAATTAATACTATACTTATACT
>JAILGP010000236.1 GCA_024696635.1 Eubacterium sp.
CCCCAGTATTTTTCACTCCAAAAATCTTATCAGTATCTTCTGATTTATATTTAAAGATTGCAAGAAAAATAAGTACAAAAACACTTACAGTAACACAAATATCAGCAAAGTTAAAAACTGGAAAATTAATAAACTTAGCATATATAAAATCAACAACATATCCAAGACTTATTCTATCAATCATATTTCCAAGTGCGCCGCCCATTATAAATATAATACATATTCTGACAGGAATAAATTTAGGATCATCGTAAATATTCTTATATGCATATCCCAGTAATATTATAACTAGAATTGTAAATATCAGAAGTAATGGTATCTTACCAGCTAAAGATCCCCAGGCAGCTCCCGTATTACGTATATACTTAAGTACAAGGGCATTTCCTATTATTTCCTTTTCCTGGTAAAGCTTAAAATTTGAAGTTATTAGATGCTTTGTATACTGATCAATCATAACAAGTATTATTATAACCAGTAAAGATAAAAAAATTCTTGTTTTATTTTTCATGAAGTAATCCCTTGCTAAATGGTATAAATACTAAATTAATTTATTATATATTTTTATATAACAATAAATAAGTAATTATTTAAATGTGATTCAGAAATTATAAAGAATACTTATCCATATATTCATTAATTGCTATCTTCATATCCTGATCACTAACATCCTTTCTTATTACAGCATTACCAATAGAATCAAGAAGAATAAATTTGATTTGATTTCCTATAGCTTTTTTATCACTATGTGTAATGGCAATAATCTGATCAATATCATTCTCGTTTAGCTTTAAATCAGGAAGATTATATTGACCTAAAATGTAATTAGCAATTTTATCTACATCCTGACTGGATATAAGACCTTTATTTCTGGAAATTATAGAAGCCATAATACAGCCAATGGAAACACATTCACCATGAAGAAGATTAAAATTCATATATTTTTCTATTGCATGTCCCAAGGTGTGACCAAAGTTCAGAAGTGCTCTCTCTCCCTTGGTTTCATGAGGATCCTCTTCTACTACATTTTTCTTTATTATATTGCAACAGGAAATGATTTCGTATAAATCCTCATGAGAATAACCATATGTTCCTGAATGGTCAGAATTATCAGATGAATTTGACTGCTTATTTGATAATTCATTTATATTTCCCATTTTACATAAGCTTTCAAAAAGATCAGCATTTTTTATAAGAGCAGATTTAACAACTTCACCCATACCACTGTAAAACTGTCTCTGACTAAGGGTATTAAGAGTACTTAAGTTGATATAAACCAGCTTTGGCATATGAAAGGCACCCACCATATTTTTGTAGGCATCAAAATCGACACCAGTCTTTCCTCCTATACTTGAATCAACGTCAGCCAGAAGGCTTGTAGGAACCTGAATAAAGTCTATACCTCTAAGATAGGTAGCAGCAGTATATCCACACATATCGCCTGTTACACCACCTCCTAGGGCCATCAGAAGGTCATGTCTGTCAAAATGTTCTTCAATAAGCTTAATGTATACATCCTTTACAGTATCAAGATTTTTGCTTTGTTCTCCTTCAGGAAATACAAAGCTTATCGTCTTAGAAAAAAATCCTTGAGTAATATCTAAAATAGCATCCATATAACAGGATGCCACTCTTGAATCTGAAACAATACAAATCTTCTTGGAACCATCAGGATTATAAGTCTTATAAAAATCTTTAAGTCCTTCAAAATCATTCGAGTAAACAATGTTATAAATCTGCTTGCCATTTTCATATACTGGCAAAGCTTTTAAATTCTCAGACATAATTAATCTCCCAAATAACAGGTGAAAAAAGACCTTCTAAAAAATATAAAAACATTTCTTAAAAACTCTTTTTGCACCTGTTTAAATATATCAAATATTAATTTATTGATTTGGATTAAATGGATCTATACCATCTCCTCCAAGTGTGGAACCATATACATTAGATGAATTACTCTGTTTATTTGCTAATGATAATTTTGTTCCACTACCGCCGCCTCCTACACTAAGAGAACCTCCAGAACCAGAACCTGAATCATGACTGTTTAATAAATCACTAGCTCCACTGAAGAATGCCATAGCTTCAGCTTCATCCTTTTGATAACCTGATTCAGCAACCTTTCTAGCTGCTTCAGGATCAAAATCGTTATCATCAAGAAATCTTCTCATCTTTCTGATAAGTTGATTTATATTAGTCTTATATTCTGCATACTTAGCAGTAAGTTCCATTATTTGTGATTCAAGTCGGTCTCTTTCAGCTTTTGCCTCTTTAATAAGTTCATTACCACGGCTTATAGCTTCGTTTTCAATAGCCTTAGCTGTTTTTTCCGCATTAGATTTGGATTCTTCAGAGTTTTTATCTGCAAGAAGAAGTCTTTTATTTAACTCATTTTCAGTAGCCTTATAATGTTGTACTGTATCCGTAAGTGTTATTACCTTCTCCTTAAGCTCTGCATTTGATCTATAAAGCTCCCCATAGCTTTTTGATACTTCATCAAAAAAAGCTTGTACATCTTTTTTATCATATCCTAAACCTGACTTGAAATGCTTCTGTTGAATATCAAGTGGTGTAAGCATATTCCAATAGCCCCCTTCTGATAAGTACTACTGACCAAGTAATGGTGAAACTGTAGCACTATTCAGTATTTCTTCTCTAAGATCTCCAGATACCTCTATTGAATTAGGTACTGCAATAAATATATTTGCGGAGATAGCTTTAATATCCCCATTTATTCCATAACAAGCTCCGCCAATAAAATCGATGATTCTCTGTGCAGGCTCTAATTGTAGTCCTTCCATATTTATTACAATAGCTTTATTTCTTTTTAAGAAATCTACAACAGTCTGAGCATCATCAAACTCCTGTGGTTTAATTACATAAACCTCTCCACCAGATGCAGATCTTTTTCTGTCGGATCCACTATCAAATGATACAAGTTTATCAGATGCAGTTTGTGTTGGTCTGGAAAATCTCTTAGTTATATCTGATTTTGATGATGAAACAGTTGACTGTTGAACAGGTCTTGGTGCTGGCTGTGAAGCAGGCTTTGGACCAGGTTGATTAAATTGTTTTTGTGTTCTTGGTGCCTTCGTTTTTCTTACAGGCTCCTCATAATCGTCATCATCGTCTTCATCATCAAATGAATATTCATAATCATCATCGTATTCATCGTCTTCATCTTCATTAATCAAGAACATGTTAAGAAGACCTTTTTTACCATTCTTTGCCATTTAAAAAAATACTCCTGTTAGTCTTAAACTATATTAAACTTTTAATATATAAATTTTTACTTTAATAAAATAAAATTT
>JAILGP010000090.1 GCA_024696635.1 Eubacterium sp.
ATTACCCTATATATCTATATTTCAATTATTGTTTATATAAATATAAATTATGTCTTTTACATTTCAATATTTATTCAATACTTATTCAACCCAAGCTCCATCAGGACCAAGATAATAACCATCAATCATTAAATCATGAGCCATATAACCTGATGAATAGAAGAAATACCATTTACCGTTAATTCTCACCCATTCATTAGATGGATACCAGCCTGATTCATCTTCAAACCACCATCCATAATCATTATATTTCCATTCCCCCTTATAAGGATAGTTCTTATGATCCCAGGCTCCATTAAAGTCAACCCAAAGGCCATCTCTAAAGCTTGTTACTTCTTTATAACCATCCTCATTGAAGTAATGCCAATAATTATCAATCTTAACCCATTGATTTACAGGATACCATCCATTAGAATCCTGATACCAAATACCGTAATCATCACTCATCCAGGATCCTTTATAAGGATATATCCAATTACCATTATTATCAAGCCAGTAGCCGCCTATCCATTCATTCTTTGCAAGGCTTCCATCTTCATGTCTGTAATGCCATATATCATTTGAATCCTTAAACCATTCTGGAACGTATTTTTTATTCTGATTTTCAGACTTATTATCGGATGAGCTTGATTTACTATCGCTTGCACTTGACTTACTATCACTTGCACTTGATTTACTATCACTTGCGCTTGACTTACTATCACTTGCGCTTGACTTACTATCGCTTGCACTTGACTTACTATCACTTGCGCTTGACTTACTATCACTTGCACTTGACTTACTATCACTTGCACTTGACTTACTATCGTCTGAAATTGATTCTTCATCACTAGTAAGTTTAGCAATCTTTTCTCTTTTAGTTTCTCCGCATACCTTACATGTATAAGTCATTTCTCCCTCGGATGTTTTAGTAGGTTCCTTTGTAACCTTACCATCATCCCAACTATGATTACCATTTGCAGGTATTATAATATCATCCTGACTTATCATGCTCTGACCTCCTTCATCACTAAAATAAAGGTCTAATTCCTGACAATAATAGTATTCTATATTCCCATCATCAACACAAGTTGGTTCAATAGCTTCCACCTTTTCAAGATTAAGAAGAGGTTTATAAAGATAGAAATTATCAATAGTACCCCATCCTCCTCCTGAATACTTTGATCTTACGCCAAATGTAATATCAGACTTTTCTTTTATAATAATATTCTCAATACGTGGATTCTGCCATACATTCCAATTTTCAAGAACATATGAGGCTGTAAGTTCTTCCTCGTCACCTACCTTAATAAAAAGAGTACCCTCATCTGATAATCTTCCCTGTCCAAATACTTCTAATGTATATACACCAGGTTCAAGGCTTATAGTATCATGAAGGACATTATATTCAGCATCAGAACCATTATAATAATGAAGAGAGTAACTACCTTCATAAGGATCATCACTAGTTACAGCTACGCCGTTACCTTCTATAGACCACTTATTATTTCCATCTTCAAAGCTATAATTTTCATCTATAAGAAGATTTCCAGGATTTACATTTAAATTAGCAACAGCACCATAATCCCTACCATTAAGTGTAACCTTTCCAGATATTTCATATATACCAACGCCATCTACAGCTTCAATCTCTTCTTCATTCCAAACAACATTGCAGGACATAGTATTGGCATTTGATAAAACCAGATCAAGACTAGAAGGCAGTACTGCTTTAATAGCCTGACTTAAACCATCTGAAACATAGGTCACTTCCACATCTACTGATATATCATCACCGTCTACGTATACATCTGAAACCTCAGAACCTGTCTTCATATAGGTATAAACCCTAAGTGAATCCAGAGCCTTACCATCAAAATCAAAGAAGGCCTGATTATCTATAGCTGATCCACCATACCATTTTCCTGCATCATCAGGATCATATTCTTTAGCATAAGAAGCAGCCCATCCTGATCCATACTTTTCCCAAAGCTCTTTATTTATGCCAAGAGCATTCTCATATTCCTCGCCTTCAAGATTACTTATATTAGAAACAGGTATCCAGGCAGCTTCCCAGTAAAATACACCTATTCCATTTTCTATTTTATTTACTGTATCAACAAGGTCTCTAACCCACTTAGCCTGTCCATTCACATTATAAGGATATATACAGTCTTCAACCTTTTCTGTACTAGCACTTATTGTATTTCCATGACCATCTCCATCTTCAAGTGTCCAGGCATAAGAAGTTTCAGCAACCATAACCTTCTTATTATATTCACTCGAAATTTCCGAAAGAACGGATTTTAAATTAGAAAGTGAACCATGCCAGAAGGGATAATAGGAGGATGCAAAAACATCATAGCTTACACCTTCTGCTATACCATCTCCATCACCATCATAAGCTGCAAGATTAGCTGCAAAACCCGCCTCTCTGCCAGCCTTCTCAGGATTTGTAAAATGTACCACAGCAAGTATTTCTTTATCAATAGATTCAGCATATGAATGTACAGCATCACACCCCGCATCAAAAAGTATATCCAGATCACCTGTCCAGTCACCAGTTCCAGTAACTCCACAAAAACCACCATTTGTTTCATTACCAATCTGAACCATTCCCACATCAACACCATTCTCATATAAATATTTAAGCGCAGATGTAGTATAGTTAGAAACAGCACCAGCTTTTTCTTCTATAGAATATGAAGACCAATCCCTTGGAGCCTTCTGTTTACCAGGATCAGCCCAGAAATCAGAGAAATGAAAATCAATAAAAACCTTCATTCCTGCATCACTGGCATACTTACCCATTTTACATGCTTTTTCAAGATCATTATTACCACCGCCAAAGCCATTACCAAGTGAATCATAAGGATTATTCCAAACCCTAATTCTTACCCAGTTAATTCCCTGATCTGCAATAAACTTAAAAAATTCTTCTTCACTAAGAGGATTACCATCGTAATCAGAACAATAAGCTCCACTCTGATAAATAGAATCAATTGCAGATATATCAAAACCAAGAGCAAAATCATCACTAAGATTAGAAACCTTACTAACCTCTATTTCCGCATTTTGTACTACATTTGATGCATCTTCAGCTGAAATAGCGTCAGAAAGATTTTCATAAAGATTCCCATTTGCATCTATACAATAAACATTACTTTCTCCACCAATAATGCTATTATATATATCAGTATTATTCCACTCACCATCAATCTCCATAAGAGGTGTTGAAGATGAATTGCCATATATAGAAAGTCCAAAACTGTAAGAATCTGTATATGAAAATGTAGTATAAAACCATCCATTACCCTCACCTGCAGGAGAGAATTTGGCCATTGTCTTACCCCATCCAAAAGGATCATTTTCTTTTACTGCATCTTCTGCAAATGTAAAATTACTTGTATCATTCCAAATATCACAGTAAAGTGTATCACTACCCTTATATTGATAATATAAAGTAAATCCATTATTACTTTCATCATCAAAAGAAATACCAGCATCTTCGGTGCTTGTATATATTTCACCATTACTTGTGTAACAATATACACTGGAAGCACCTGAACTAAGATCAGTGCAAATCGATGTATTATTCCACTGAGAATCAATTAATAACAAAGCATTAGCAGAATCTTCTCCAGTATAAATACTAAATTCTGGAACAAAGGATTCTTCAACATTAAATGTAATATAATACCAGTCACTTCCCTCTTTTACAGATTTTAATAAAGCAAGATTCTTACCCCAGGAAAAAACATCACTTTTTTCAAAATCTGATGAAAATGTAAAACCAGTAGCAGAATTCCATATATCACAATAAAGGGAATTGGAATCACCAGTATACTGGTAATAAAAAGTTAAAAAATTATCATCAGCACTAACAACATTACAAGTACCACAAAGAGGATTAAACAAAGCAAGTAATAAACTTAAAGTAATCAAAAGAGTCAAAATCGTTTTTTCTTTTCTTTTCATAGCTTTACTCCATTCTTATAACTATTATCTTGATAACCCTATAAAAATATTTGAACAACCGTTGCGCAACCGGTTGTTCAATTTATAATCAGTATAGCATACAAGCATTATTTGAGCAATAAACAAAGAATAAATAACCACATAGAAAATAAACGAATTTTTTTGTGCATAATAAACAAAAGACTCATGAAAAAAGCTTCATGAGTCGTCACTTTACATTATAAATACCTATTCTTTATCCCGATTACCAAGATCACTTATTATCTAATTGGTAGATCATTAATATTTAAAAATAGCAAAGCTCTGTGGTCCAACAGTTATAGAAGAATGCTCAAACTTA
>JAILGP010000131.1 GCA_024696635.1 Eubacterium sp.
CTTTTTCCTCCTGATAATCCTCTTTATAGGAGCTAGCATCGATCACGGACTCTCCGGCGCATATCTTATAACCGTTTTCCTCCAGCATTTTTTTCATGTCACAGGTGTTCTCGTCATTTAGAACCACTATATACCATCCTGTGTTGGTAAATCCGTGGGGCGTTCCTACAGAAATCATATAGTCTGACTGTACTGCCCCAACAATCTTGAATGTCTCCCCAAGCCATTCCTTCATATACCAGTCACCGATTTTTATATTTTGATTTTTTAGTATTACCTGATCTACAAGTATCTCCCCCTGGCCCTCAGGCATTCTTCCACTTACTAATCGAGAATCCATATGATCTAAAAATTCCGGAATCTTGTCTGCCTCTATCAGGGGGAACCTGTAATTAATCCCGCCAAATACAGCAGTGTACGAGCTTGTGAGCACCTGGGTATCATAGGCATCGTTGATTCCCTCTTTCTCCTTCAGCTTATCTATCAGTTCTTCCTTTTTTTCCTGATAAGCTGCATTTGCCGATTCCGGAAAGTCATAATCCTCCTCCGATATACCAAAGCCCTCCGGCGATAGACCTAAATACGAAATATGCTTTGGCATCTCCAGCATGATGGGTTTAACACTTTCATATGTAATAGCCAGCATGACATATACTACATACATGGTGACAAAGGATAATGTCACAGCTATAAGAAGGGTCCCCACCGTTCTTTTATTATTCTTTATATATTTAAATGCAGAAAGCTTGCTTTTCATTTAATTTACCTTTCCCGATAACATTTCTCATAAATCAAAACCTTATGGCATTATAATATTAAAAAGCCACATACAAAAAAAGTGACCGCGGTCATAATTTTAATAAAAAACTATGACTACGGTCATATTTGCCAATGGGGTCTGACCCTTTTGGTAAATTATTTCATAAAGCCTGACATCATGCAGCCTCCTGCCCCTCCTCTTTCAAGCAGCAGTGGGAGATTATCTTCTGTGATTCCCCCTATCCCATAGACAGGGATTGTGGTGGATAAAACAGCTTCTTCCAAAAATTTCAGTCCCTTTCCAGGTAGTCCCTTCTTACAATCTGTTTCGAATATATTTCCAAGAATCACCTGATCGGCATGGAGCCCTGATGCCTTGCTTACTTCGTCTATACTGTGACAGGAGACACTGATACTTATCTTATTCTGATTTTTCATATCTAAAATCTCTGCACTTTTTTCAACAAGAACATGATATGGCAAATGTAATCCAATGCCGGAATACTTGAAGCAATATTTAGCCACCATGTCTATATGACTATGTATATATAAAGTCATTGGATCAGACTTCTTATTAGCACCAGATGAAATAATAAGTGATACTATTTTGTCCAATAATTCCTCATATTCTTCATGGCTTAAATCCTTTTCCCTAAGGATAATAGCCCTTGGTGATGCTTTGATTACCCTTTCTATCTTGGCAAGAAAATCCCCCTTAACAAGATGCCTGTTGGTTATGGCTATCATATTCTTATATGGATTCTTATCTAAAGCTTTATCAGTCATAATCATTTCCCTTTATACATCTAATAAGCACTTATATAATCGATACCCATTATGCAAATGCCACTTTATACATATACATAATCATTCAGTACCGGCTGAAGTCCTCCATTTTCCATATCATCCATCATACGGTCTATGGAACGATTATCATTTATCTCGAACTGCTCATCACCAGCTGCTTCGTCCACAGCAGCCTCTCTGCTTACATCAATATGTCCATTTTCATCGCTGTCATCATACTTTTCTTCATGATCACCTATACCAGTTGAAACTCCAGCTGAAACCTTAGTAGCACAGATCTTAGCTATACCATTTCTGAACTCGGCAGACTCCCTGCTGGATACAGTTATACCAACATAAGGAAGGAAAATCCTGTATGCACAGAGGACCTGGCAAAGCTCCTTCTCTCCTACATCACGAGGATTTATCTTCTCATTATTAACTATAGGACGAAGTCTTGGGCAGCTAAGGGAAAGCTCAGCATGCGGATACTTTCTATTGATATAATAAACATGAAGTGCACTGGCAAGAGCATCCTTACGGAAATCATCCAGCCCCAGAAGTGCAGAGAATCCCGCTCCTCTCATTCCAGCCATAAGAGCTCTCTCCTGAGCATCAAACCTGTATGGCCAGACTCTCTTATGACCAAGCAAATGTAATGTCTCGTATTTATCACTATTATAGGTTTCCTGGAAAACAGTCACATAGTCTACTCCGCATTCATGGAGATATTTATACTCATCAGTATTTACAGGATATATCTCTATACCAATATTTCTAAAATATTTCTTGGCAATCTTTACAGCCTCACCAATATATTTTATATCAGAATAATACCTGCTCTCACCGGTAAGCATAAGGATTTCCTCCATACCGGTCTGGGCTATAACTGACATCTCATGGTCAATCTCTTCAAAGGTCAGCTTCTTACGCTTGATATTATTGTAGCAGTTGAAACCGCAATAAACGCAGTAATTCTGGCAATAGTTTGCTATATAAAGAGGTGTAAATATATAAACTGTATTTCCGAAATGCTGCTCTGTAAGAAGAGTTGCCTTCTCCGCCATCTGCTCAAGAAATGGAGCTGCAGCAGGTGAAAGAAGGGCCTTAAAATCTTCCACAGAACAATTTTTATGGCTAAGAGCCCTTATAACATCTGTGCCTGTATACTTGGAATAATCATAATCCTTCATGGCCTGAATGACCTTATCCTTAATATCAGATTCGATTATCTCCATACCCTCCATATATTCCATATGGTTTGTTCTAAAGGAAGGATCCTGCTCCAATCTATGCTTTCTACTAAGAGCCTCCTCCGGTAATTTATCACTATCTATAAAATATATTTGATTTTCTTCGTTCATCATATTTTCCTTTTTCTTTTAATGATATTCGCAAGATGTTTCATTATATTATTCTCACGATCACAATCATAATTTGTTTTTATGAATCCATATTACTTATCATAATTTATTACTTATCAGATTTTATTATTTATCTGAGAAATCCTGTAAGTGGGTCAGATGCACTTCCGCCTCTTGTGAGAACACGTCCCATACCGGTAAGATATGCAGCACGTCCTGCTTCTATAGCGCTCTTAAATGCGCCTGCCATGGCTGGCACATCTCCAGCTGTAGCAATAGCTGTATTAGCCATGATGGCGGCCGCTCCCATTTCCATTGCCTCACAAGCCTGAGATGGACGACCGATTCCTGCATCAACAATAATCGGAAGCTCTATCTCATCAATAAGGATCTGGATAAATGCCTTCGTTTCAAGTCCACTATTACTTCCTATTGGAGCGGCCAGTGGCATGATAGCTGCTGCTCCTGCATCTCTAAGAGCTCTGGCTACATTTAGATCCGGATACATATATGGAAGTACTACAAAGCCTTCCTTTGCAAGAAGCTCTGTAGCCTTAATAGTTTCATAGTTATCAGGAAGAAGATACTTTGTATCATTCATTATCTCAATCTTTACAAAATCACCACAGCCCATCTCACGGCTGAGCTTTGCAATACGTACAGCCTCCTCAGCAGTACGTGCGCCTGATGTATTAGGAAGAAGAGTTACGCCCTTAGGAATAAAATCCAGGATATTCTCCTTCTGTGCTGTATTGGCACGGCGAACTGCAAGGGTAATTATTTCAGCCCCACCCTGCTCAACAGCAGCTTTAATAAGATTAATATTATATTTACCTGAACCAAGGATAAATCTACTATTAAACTCATGTCCTCCAAGTACTAATTTGTCATTTTTCATTTCTTCTAAAACACTCATCTTTTTTCCTCACTTATAAATTTAATATGTGTCTATACAATCTTCCTATTAATGGCCAAAATGTCATGAATAGTAAAACTATTTAATATACAATTTTATTCAAGTCCCAGTATCAGCCTTATAACCTGACCTGCCTGGTGGCCAGCCGTAACCATAACCCTTGGAGCCATAAGACCTATTCCATCTCCAACATCAGTCTTCTCATCACCACACACATAAAGCCTTTTCATCTTATGAACCGTCTTTATATCATTACAGGAGCCAAGTCCTGCCATACCATTTCCAGATACAATTATAGTATCAGGTACTTTCTCCAGCAGGGTGCTCACAAGCATTGCCTTCTGATCTGCTTTGTCAAATGCCTCGCACACAATGGGATACTGACCAAAAAGCTCTGGTGCATTTTCCTCTGTTACTTTTACTGATTGACTCTGGATATCCAGATAGGGATTTATTTCTGAAAGTATTTCCTTTATAGCCTGAGTCTTTGGCTTGCCAAGGTGGGATATACTATAGGCCTGACGGTTGAGATTTGTTGTATCAACAGTATCAAAATCCACCAGGAAAAGATGTCCCACTCCAGACCGAGCCAGGGCAATAGCTATATGGGAACCAAGTCCACCAAGCCCCGCTACTGCTACATAGGCTCCTCTTAGCTTCTCCTGCATATCCTTAGGAAAGCGGCTATCAAATGCCCTATCCAACTCTTCTTTACTAATCATCAGCCACCTCCTACAAATGAAACAACTTCCACTGTGTCCCCATCCTTAAGGGTTTTTGAACCATAGTCACATTTAGGAACTATATCCAGATTGATTTCCACAGCAATTCGGGTTTTGTCATAGCCCTTTGAAGTAATATAGTCTTCAATGGTCATACCAGCTACATTTTCTTCCTCACCATTAATCCTTACCATAAAACTAATCTCCTTTACCAAAAAAAGGCAGAGTTATCACGAAGAATCATACCCGACCAGGTGGTATGCCCCTTCATGACAGCTCTGCCATCACTCTCATTTTATTTGATTTTTATTCTTCTTCCGTTTTCACAATGGCAATGTGGAGTTCATCCAGCTGTTTCTGATCAACTTCTGAAGGGGCATCCATCATTATGTCCTGTGCATTCTTATTCATAGGGAATGCAATGATTTCACGGATAGATTCCTCTCCTGCAAGAAGCATAACCATTCTGTCTACTCCTGGAGCTATACCTGCATGTGGAGGTGCTCCATATGAAAATGCATTGTACATTGCTGGGAACTTAGCCTTAACCTCTTCCTCGCCAAGACGAACCATCTCAAAAGCCTTAACCATAACTTCAGGGTCATGGTTTCTTACAGCTCCTGAGGAAAGCTCTATACCATTACATACAAGGTCGTACTGATCCGCCATTATACTGAGTGGATCAACTTCTCCCTTCTCGGCTGCTTCAAGAATATCCTTGCCACCGATAGGCATGGAGAATGGATTGTGACAGAACTCAAGAAGTCCAGATTCCTCACCGATTTCATACATAGGAAAATCTACTATCCAGCAGAACTCATATCTTTCTTTATCCATATGGCCTTCACACTCAGCACCCAGCATCTTGACTGCCACACCGGATATCTTCTGAGCCAGAGTCTTCTTTCCCGCTCCCACAACCACAAGTGTATTTGGTGCAAGACCAAGCTTCTTTGTTACAGCTTCAGCTATAGCAGGATCAGCATTTATAAATTTAGCTATTCCTCCTGCGATTGCACCTGACTCATCGCATTTGAACCAGTATGCCTTAGCGCCTGCCTGAACTTCTATGTTTGCACATATTGCATCTATCTGCTTTCTTGTAAGCTTGCAGTTTGATACAGGAACCGCCTTAATAACATTTGCCTTAAAAGGCTCAAAACCGCAGTCTGCAAGTTCATCTGTTACATCTGTTACTCTTAGGTCTATACGAAGGTCCGGCTTATCTGTACCAAACTCATCCATAGCCTGAAGATATGGAATTCTAGTGAAAGGAGCGCTTGATGCAATGTTATATTTTCCATATTTTGCAAAGATTGGAGGAAGTACATCCTCAAGTATTTCGAAAACATCTTCCTTGGATGCAAATGCCATCTCCATATCCATCTGATAGAACTCTCCAGGTGAACGGTCACCTCTTGCATCCTCTTCTCTGAAGCAAGGAGCAATCTGGAAATATCTATCGAATCCTGCAGTCATAAGAAGCTGCTTGAACTGCTGAGGAGCCTGTGGAAGTGCATAGAACTTTCCTGGATGCTTTCTGGCAGGTACAAGATAATCTCTTGCTCCTTCAGGTGAAGAAGCTGTAAGAATAGGAGTTGTAATTTCCAAAAATCCGTGCTCTGTCATAGCAGTTCTAAGTGCCGCTACAACATTACAGCGAAGCACAATATTATTCTTAACCTCAGGATTACGAAGATCAAGATAACGATATTTGAGACGGAAGGTCTCATCAGCTTCTCTCGAATGATTGATTTCAAATGGAAGCTCTGAATGATAGCTCTTTCCGAGGACTTCAATGCTATCAGGAACTATCTCTATCTCTCCTGTTGGAATATTCTTGTTTATATTACTTCTTTCACGAACCACACCTGTGATTTTAAGTGTTGATTCTTTATTGATTGGCTTGATAATAGCCATCATTTCCTCAGTCTCAACAACCACCTGTGTTGTTCCGTAAAAATCACGCATGATAACGAAAGCAAGATTACCACCGACTTCTCTTACATTTTCCATCCATCCGACAATAGTAACCTTTTCGCCTGCATTTGCCTTTCTTAATTCACCGCAATTATGCGTTCTTGACTGCATAAGTATTTCCTCCAATATACGAATTCAGGATATAAGCTGTGTTAAGGGCACAGCCGAGGACAATTATAGCACTAAACAGTCGCTCTTTCCAACTTATTTTTATTTAGACATAATATCCTGTGTAACTTATTCCAAATATGTAAGGAACATTCAGCCCACTTTGTCATTGTCACAGGTTTTCTCCCATCAATAAGGCTCTACTCTATCTTAAGTATGTCATATTTACCCTCTGTTTTGTTATAAACATGTTTTCCTATAATAGATAAAACCTTTCTGATGTCCTCAATATCATCACTTGCAAATTCAATATATGAATTTTTTTTATCAGATTCATTTTCTTTATCGTAGTTGTCATAACAATAAATATAGAACTCCTCCAATATATCTTCCAGAGGATATTGTGAAATAAAAGGATCTGATGGTTCATTTTCCCCAAGTTCAGGCTCTGGTTCAAAAACTATGGATGTAACATAGATCATGTTTGCTTCACCAGTATCAGGATACTGTTCTTCAAATACTATATCATCTTCTGTATCAATATTATCCACATCACGATAGTATGTTTTTCCTTCATATATAAGAATCAAATAATCCTCAAGAAGTTTTCCTTGTCCCTGCTGCCAGTCACCCTCCTTAATAAGCCTGTCAGCCAGATCACCATCAGAGCACTGTTTAAGAGCAAGGCTCATTACATTATCAGATTTTTCTTCCTTAGTTTTATATATCATATCTTCAATCTTTTCGTAGTCTGATGTAGAGTATTTTTTTGCTTCATAAAATCTTATATTTTTCATAAGTTTTAACTTCCTTTCACATTTTTAAATACTATTTAATGCTCCTTAGGGGGCTGCTGTCCAATAGTTATGAGTTTACCTCCTCCACTATATCCAATTAAGTATATACCTACATATTCTTCACCCTCCGCATCTCCGTCAACGCCTGTTATGCATAAACTTCCACCTTCATCATTAATATTGTACATATTATACTGAAAGCATGTCTGTTTTCTTCCATTTTCTTCGCTTGTATAATAACGCATGTGATTTTCTTTAGGGGAAGCAAAATCCGTATATCTCTCAAGGTCCTCACTTGTATCCTTGGTAATATTGCATGATGTAATGAAATTCTCAATTTCTTCCTCTGTAATACCTTCACTATCGATTACATCATCTGCAAACAAATCGTACAGCTGGTCTGAGTCATCATCAATTACCCTTGAAGCAAGTATCTCACGACTGATATTAAGTTTGTGATTCTTCTCATCTGAAATCTTCACACTGATAAGTAACCAGATCACAAAAATCCAAGGAATAACCAACATTGCTACTCCTATCCAAAGCCCTGCCTTTGCTGTTTTCATATTATTTTTCTTTGCTTTATGAGATCTTACCAAAGAAATAATGATCAGGATTATAGCTATTAAAGTCAATAATATGGCTATACCAACAGCGATTGCTGCAACTACTACATTTAGCAATACAATGAACATTAAATCCCCCTATATTCATATAATAACATTTAAACATCTTATCTTGATTGATAGGTAATTAACTCTCGCCTTAGTCGCTCCAGCCTGTAATACTTATTTTTTTCATTTGTAATTATTTTAGTTCAAATTATAGTTTAAAATCTTTGGGATAATTTATTAAAGTTTTCTTCCTGATAAGGAATAAGTTTATGCTTCTTTGGTAATTCCCATGGTGTATCAACCTTTAATTCCCCTGTATTCTTGAAGCATAATGCCAGTTTTACAGATGAAAAATGTAATGGCAGTTTTTTTAAGGCCATGCTTTCTATCTCATCATTGCTGAAAAAGCAAAAATTTTCTACATCTGTTATAAGATCTTTTATTTTGGGAATCATCTGTCCACTATTTTTCAGTGGGATAACTCCGATTCCACAAGATAATACATTAACCAGGAAGCCTGCATAAGTTCCTGTATCAAATGCAATTTTCTTCTTATAATCAAGGCTTTGATTAAAGTCTGCTACCTGTCCCTTTACAGATTCATTTATAGCTCCTGCAACCATGCCACCAACAATTCCTCCGACAATTCCGCCATGTTTAGCTCCTACTAAAGTAGAGTTGGCAGTAAGTATATCTCCTGCATCAGAAACAGCTCCAAAGTCTCTATTTGTCGTCACCAATATACAATTATCAGCTTCTACGCAGCCTACTTGCGCAAACATATTTGTCACAACATTAAGATTACTAATTCCTTCAATAGCTACATTTTCCATACTTGTCTCCTTTTTCATACATCAATATAAATTATATCATAATCCACATGAATATATGATACACGAGTATAGTGTATGTAACTTCTCAAAGTGTTGCATAAAAAATTTGGGCACATTATTGTTTTGCTATGTATTCTGTTGCGAACTGAATCTTTGTGGCATTGAAGTCATCTCCCAATGGATAAATGAAATATGTATCATCCAGGGTTGACAAAGTCACGCACTGGCCTTTACCCCTGTAATCGTACTCTGTATGTATGGATATGGTTGATTTAGGAGTAAAATGTAATGTCTCGGTCTTATCTGTTCTATAATTATGAAGTGTCAGGTCGAAACCATTTATGGAATGTACCAGTCTTCCCTCACCACAGTCAACAAAGTTAAATGAGTTAGGAAGGGCTTCTATCTTTACAGGTGTATCAAGAAGATACTTTCCTTCATCGATTTCTTCATTAACACATTTTCTCTCCCAGTCATACCATTCAGGTACATATAGACTATCTTGCTCTGGACTTTCAGACTGAGAAATAGCCATGGTATGAGTAGTCTTTTTATGAAGAGTGCCCATATTATCCATTTGGAATTTTGCTCCACAAGCCTGGCACATGATTTCTGACCCCTTACTTATCATTTTGAATTCCTCATTACAGCAAATGCATTTATAAAGAGGCATATGAAGTCCTTCTGCTCTGAAATCATCATCTATTACCATGTTGTTATCTCGCTGGTATTTATACTCATCATAGTATAATGCGTCCACCAGCTTCTTATGAATCTCATCTATACTTAAGATTGTGGTCTCCTCTGCACTGATGACACAGGTTACGTCTGCATGAAGCTTAACCGATTTCCTCTCCTTAAGATTCCAAATAGGTGAAAGAAGGTAATTACCCTGCATATTTGTTACTACAACAGGAACCTTTAAGAGTCTGACCAGCTTTGCAACGGAAAGGGGAAGCTCGGAAGGAGTTCCCACATTTGCATATCTTGCCTCGGGATATATAACCATTACGCCCTTACGCTTAATAACATTTCTAATATTTCTAATAAGCGCCTGGTCATTTATAAACTTTCTGGTTCCAAGACAGCCAGCCTGTCTAAATATCCATTCTCCATAGTTTTCAAAGCCCTCCAGCTCAGAGATATAATTAGCTCTGTGAGGCGCCAGACAAAGTGGTGTCACGTAAAAATCTGTGAAGGATTGATGTGTTCCCAGTACCAGATAAGGTGGCTTGATTCCCCTCATATTATGCTTATCGATCTTAAGCTTATTTCTATCAGTCAGCATTTTGCAGATCAGAAGCATGAGGGGATAGAGAAAAAAATTCTGTTTAGGCGGAACCTTGTCACGGTCGAATGGTTCCTTGTCAGGAATCACATAGGCATCTTTCCTTACATATCTCCTTATAGGCGCTATCTTGCAAAGAAGGAAATATAAAATACCCGTTGCAAGGAAGGAACAGCCTGTCGGCGTAAGAACAAAAAGTGCCGGAATATGAACTATACCCTTTATTGGATTATATATAAGAAGTGAAAGAACAAATCCAAATACAAGACATACAAGACCAATTATATTAAATCCATGGGTATAATCGTAGGAGTGATGTCCCTCCAAGCCATATGCACTTCTTAGATCCAGCTTCTGTTTTCTGACAAAGAAGAAGTCTACAAAAAGCAGCGCCGCAAGAGGTGCATAAACCAGGGCCCCTATAGTAAGAAATGATCCAAAATATTCTGTTATTTTACCCCATACACAAAGTATTGTTACATATGCTCCAAGTATAAGAACCAGTGCTCTATAGGATAGCTTTGGAAATGTAGTCTTCAGCATTACACCATAAATATATGAACCCACCGCTTGAGTTCCTATATTTGCAAATGCTACTAAAAGCAGTGAAGACAGTCCAAGAATAGGTGCTGAAAGAGTTGCCAGCATCATTGTTGGGTCATCAATCATCTGACCTGTTACATGACGCATTGCTATAGCCATAACTGCACCTACCACAACAAAGAAGGAACCAGCAAGTCCCTGTCCCAGAACTCCTGCATAAAAGCCTGATTTTTCAGACTTGCAAAGTCTTGGAACCTCAGCCATTCCTCCTACCAAAGTGATAACGAAGGCAAAATTTGCTTCTATAGAAAGAATGTAGTTTGTCGTTTCATTTACATTTCCCTCAAGCTCAGGCTTGTAATTCCATATAACATCTATAGGAACTGAAGTAAATCCAACGATAACTACCACAAGACCTACCAGGAGAAGAAGCGGCACAAGGAGTCTCGTGGTCCAGGTGATGCTTCCTATACCTCTGTAGGCGATAATTGTACCGAGCACAACGCAGGCTATACTAAGTGTAAGATGACCTCCCGGGAACAGACTTATGCCAAAAAGCCCTAGAAGATTTTCCATGGAGTCGGCAAATAGTTCACAGCACACCGCATACCATGGGAAATTCACTAAAATAATCAGTATAGTTACTACATTTACTCCTTTAAATCCGAATACGCTTCTCAGCCAGATCCATATGTCAATTCCATATCTTACAGATAATATTACTGGAATCTGATATATAAGAAGCATAAATAATGCAGCAAAAAATGCACCAATAAGCAGCTGCTTAAAGTTAACAAGTGTTGCAAGATAAGACCCCTGAGTATAGCTCCAGGTTGCTATGCAATATCCTGACAGAACAAGCAGGGCATCTATAAATCCATATTTTCTTTCCTTAGGAAGTACCGGATATGTTCCAAAGTAAACTTCCTCTTCTATAGCCTTTTCTACCTTATTCATTATAAGCATCCCCCTATGATTACAATGATTAAACAAACTGCAGCAAACACGCCTGCAATTATATAATCCTTTTTCTTCATTGTCGGGATACCCGTAGTAATACCTCGATTATCTATATCGTCTTTAATAACATTTTCCTCGAGATACTCAATTCTTTTTTCTAACTCCTTATCTTCCATACCCTTTCCCCTTCACATTTCCTAAATTTACCAAAAGGGTCTGACCCCTTTGGCAAATCCTGGTAAAATTTTTAACATTATATCACATATGTTAAATGTAAAAATTAAAAATAAATTAAAAAGCAGACTGTTTAACGAGTCTGCTTTTTAAACTTAATTACAAACACCATCTGCTCCGATCCAGTAACCATCGATATAGGTATTTGTTACCATGTATCCATCTGATCCAAAATAATACCAATAGCCATTTATTTTCTGCCAACAGTCTGCTGCGTACCAACCAGAAGTATCCTGGAACCACCAGCCCTTGGAATTACATTTCCACATTCCAATTCCCATATATTCCCAGGCACCATTAGAACTTAGCCAGCATCCATCTCTCCATTCATTTGCTGCCATATAGCCTGACTCATTAAAGTAATACCATAATCCATCTATCTTCTGCCAAGAAGAAACTGGATACCAACCTGCACTATCTTCAACCCACCATCCTACAGAATTACATTTCCAAGAAAGAATACCTGAATAAGTACAGATGCCTTCTGCATTATACCACTTTCCATTTACCCATTCATTACAATATCCGCCTGTACTTCCTGAGCCATTTGTACCTGTTCCATTTCCTGTGCTTCCTGAGCCATTTGCACCTGTTCCATTTCCTGTGCTTCCTGAGCCATTTGCACCTGTTCCATTTGCACCTGAACCACTTCCTCCGCTTCCTGTTCCATTTGCACCTGTTCCATTTGCACCTGTTCCATTTGCACCTGAACCACTTCCTCCGCTTCCTGTTCCATTTGCACCTGAACCACTTCCTCCGCTTCCTGAGCCATTTGTTCCTGAATTTGAATCATTTTTTGTAATATAAAAATATTCCGCCAATTGACCAGAATAATTACCTATTCCGGTAACAATAACACTTGATATCCCCCACTCTCCTCCATCAATATTATCATAATAGGTAAGAGTATAATCCTTATTTAATTCAAGGAGTTTTCCATCATAATTTACAACAACATTTGGCTTTATAGCATTGCCTGTATAATCATATTCATATTTATCAAGACTGATAACTGCATTTTCAATATGTATCGGCTCTACAGTAATCTTAAATGAATCAGTTACATATATTTCAGAATTAAGATATGCAGAAACCTCTATTTGGACCTCACCAGGTGCTACGCCTCTCACAAATCCATTATCTGTTAACTCAACTGCATCACTTGCTCCTACCATAACATAAGATTCTGCATACATTTTATGCCCAGGGATTCTATATCCACCATTTCCATTTGGAAAATCTTCAATATATAACTGAGGATAATCACTTATCTCTTCTCCAACACTTATAGTAATATCATCGCCAGCTGTAAAATAATTTCTAATTGAATATTCACTATCCAGGCCTTGAACCTCATAAAAACTTATCTCTTCAGGATATTTAACTTTAGTAGTCTGGGAAGAATCAGAAAAATCTGTATATCCAAATTCCTGAACCCAGAATTTTCTTCCACAACATTCAAAGCAAGCAATACCAATTGCATTATAATCAGAGCTTAGCATATTTCTTCTATGTCCCTGGCCACTATAGTCCTCTTCATCTTCTCTCCAGGCCATATATACATTTTCAGCACTACTATAGCCATAAGCTATGTTTTCTCCCATATAAATATAGAGGCTTTCATCTGCAGCAGTACTAAAACTTGAACCATCAGGACGCGTATGACTATATCTGAGCATCAGCTCCTTAGCCCTTTCCATAGCCGCTTTCTCCAAATGATAATCATAAGTAAGCTTTGAAAGTCCTGGACAATAGACTTTATTTCCATCTACATCCCAATACCATGCATCACTGCCAGTTCTAAAATTATTTACCATATTCAGCATACTTCTGGCTTCGGTTGCATTATTAGAAGCATATGTATAAACAGTATACTTTTCTTCAGGAACATATTCTTCTCCAAGAACTTCACATATTCTTTCATATATTTGATTTTTAGTCTGTACTCCATTTGTAGAGTATATCACCTCACCATTTCCATCAATATATACCGTGAATGGAAGAGATACACTACCTGTCGCACCAGATAAATCCCATGCAGCAGAATTATTATTTCCATAACAAAAAATAATATTGGAAGAATAATTCTTAGAAAAATCCTCAACAGTTTCCTTATCATTTCCATCAATGTCAGCGTAAATGAAATTAATTCTGGAATCATCTACCCATTCAGAATTACTGATAAGTGATAAAGTATACTTAGTATTACCACATTCCGGTCGCCCAAAAACTATAACATTTAAAGATTTAGTCGATTCCGGTGTAGAGGATATATAACCTCCGGAAACCTTTGGAAAAGAATAAACAGAAGCTGCATTAACACTAATTGCCGGGGTCGATATCACACTTCCCATAATACTTCCCATCAAGAAAATAAATGTCATAAACCATGCCATTAAACCTCTTACTTTTTTCATATACAACCTCCAGAAATTATTAAAAAATCCTACGTTAATACATTTAAAATCAGTAATCATATAGTCATATACATAATATAGCACCATTCCTTTTTCTTATCCATGCTACATTAAATAATTTGACAAACATATAAAGCAATTCTAATTATTGGGGCCATGATATTTTTTCTTTTGAACCTTCCAGGGTAATTCTTCTAACCAGGCTATGTTTCTTCCGGATTTTACAAAAAAATAAATCGACATTTATATAAAAAAAGTATATTATTGTCGTCATGGAAAAAATAAAGTTATACATAAAAAAAGATCCAATGCTCCTAGTCGCGATTATAGCAGCTCTTATATCGCTGATTATTACTCCACCGACTACTAATCTCATTAGAAATATAGACTGGCACACCCTTGGCACATTATTTATGATGCTTACGGTTTTGGAAGGTTTTAAGCAGGAAATGCTATTCAATCCCATAATAAAGCTATGTTCCAACCTTAAAACCATGACTTCCCTGTCATTATTTCTTGTTTTTGGCGTGTTCTTTTCATCAATGTTTGTAACTAATGATGTGTCACTTATAATATTTGTTCCCCTTACAATACTTATATTCAGGGAACTGGATGAAGAGAAATACATTCTTCCCGTAATATCTATGGAAAATATAGCAGCCATCCGTGGTTCTCTTTTAACACCATTTGGAAGTCCGCAGAATCTTTTCCTCTATCAGCAGTCTGGAATGAAAGCCGGACATTTTATGCTGCATATGCTTCCACTTTCGGTAAGCTCTGCTATTCTTCTTATAATTTTCGTCCTGGTAATGTACCGTAAGGAAAAGGGAAATGTAATAGAACTATCCCACGAAACCTTAACAAAAAAATGGTCCGCCCAGGATAAACCTAAGCGGATCACTTATATGATTTTATTTATTATGATTCTTATTTCAATTGTGAGTCGTACAAAATACTGGCCTATAGCTGTGATAGTAGTTATTGTAATGATAAGCATAGTAAACAGAAAACTCTTTAAATCCGTGGATTACGCCCTGTTAGTAACATTTTTCTGTTTCTTTATATTTTCATCCTCAATAACCGCTAATCCAATGATCAACTCGCTTGGGCAGCGCCTTGTTACTGGCCATGAATACATTTCAGTTATTCTTCTCAGCCAGATAATATCCAATGTTCCCGCTTCAATTGTTCTCTATCCTTTTTCTGAGAACTTTGCCGGCCTTATATATGGAGCCGACACAGCAGGACTTTGTTCACTCATAGGGTCTCTTGCATCAGTAATAAATTACCGAATCTATGTCCGTGAATATCCTGGGAAGGGCAAGGCATTTATCTATACATTTACCCTGATCAGCTGGGCATTCTTCCTGATTGTCGTAATACCAGGATACCTCTTATCACACTGGCCATTTTAATTTACCAAAAGGGTCTGACTCCTTTGGCAAATTTTTTCCAGACTTTAAATGTGACGCCAGGGAAGCTATGGTTAAACTCCCGGCATTGCATTTCTTCGTCAGGTCTTTCTTCTTTCATGTAATTTACGAAACCATGGATAAAACTAATTCCTTTACCAAGAGCCTGGTCGCTCGATGTCATAACTGTAGTCATCATGTTTGACTCGGCTATGGCATCTGATAATATTACTATAGTCTTGGCCTTGCCCCTGGTTATGGATACATTGAAACGATTGTGACTAAATATAAATTCACTTTCATTTCGGATTTTCTCAGCCTCGGAAACTCCATAGCTTACTATTACTGCTTTTCTTTCTTTACCCTGAAGCTTATCTACCGTTCCTATAAATATATCATCTCGCTGAATATTCATAGCAGCAGAAAGGCTGGTCCTCAGTCTATTTATATGCTCATGATGAGGAGATATAATACCACAGGCTCCCTCTATAGAAGAACCATCCGGTCTATAGCTGTCCCGCCAGAAATTCCCCTCATCTCTTACAAGGCGGCCGGAATCTTCATTTACCTGATGATCATGAAGCTCTTTAATAAGCTTTGTAACAAGGTCTATTTCGCCTGCATTCTGATCACGACCAACACCTGTAAGCTCCACAAATACTAAAGGAAATTCCCTATCTAAAAGGAAGCTTATAAGTTCGTCCTCAGGTTCATGATCCAGCAAGATTTTCTGATCCCTGATTTTATCATTTGCCGCTACATAGGATGGACCATAAAGTGCAAGGGATGGATATTTACATAGAATTCCATTCATTCTGAAATTATCAGATAACCTTACCACATCCCTATGATTCTCACCTAGTCCCGTAAGATACATATGAAATACGGAACCATGAATATATTTCTGCCCCTCAACCTCCTTATACTTACCAGCAATAATCGGAGGCAGCTGGTCATCATCTCCGACCAGAAGAAATCTGGTGGAAATGTTACTACATTCCAAGGGAAGAAATGAATCCATAGCCCTTACCTGCGATGCTTCATCCATAACGATCACATCAAATCTATGCATAAAGGCATATGGCCCATGAAACTCCTTATAGGCAGACCAGGCTGTCATTCCTATAACCTGTATTTCATCTCGGTTCATAACCCCGGAAACACATTTGTCAGCAATCAAATTAACTGAACTATTTCTAAATGCTTCTGAATCATCAAACCTGGAGGCTTTATAAAGCTTAATTCCCCATTCCGCGTGTCCTTTAAGCATCTTATTCAGCTTGAGCAGTACATTTTCAATTGCTGAATGAGAATTAGCCGTAACCATAATCTTAAGATTTCTGTTTAGTACAGCCTTATAATAAGACGAAAGTGTTATAAGAGATCTGCCTATAAAATCTGTCTTTCCTGATGCAGGAGGCCCAACTAATACATTTAGCTTCTGCTCAAAAAGGTGTATAAATGCCTTTTTCTGGGAAGGACTAAATGTATATCCATCCGGCGACCAATATCTGCTGCACACACTTTCTGCTGCATAATCAAATGTAATGCCCGTGGGGCCTGACAAACTAGGTGGATCGATCAAATGGCTATTATCCATATCTGCAACCTGTCCCGGAGGTGTATATAAGCCCTGAGTATACTCCGAGGGAATAAGCTTCTTAATACCCGCCTCTGTCTTATCGCTATTCATATCATTATAAGCTTCAAAAAGTAGATATCGACCGCCGTGCCGAGGCCTAAAATCATCCCTTGGATAAAAATCAACTGTGGCTCTTGTTCCATCATCCGTAAAATTATAGACCTGATCAAAATGATTAACATGAAAAATGCTAACTATGCCACTAGCTATATCCTCAACCCTATAATTCTTAGCAAACTTGGTACTTCGATTTGAAGTATACTGCCTATCCTGAAGAAGCATAAGCTGAGTACGGTTTTCAGGTGTATCTTCACATAGCCAGGCCGTAAACCAATCCCTGCCAATATAAGTATCCTGATTAAGAATGGTATAGGTTCTTCTGAGTATTTCCCTGTTATAACCATATTCATCTGTTTCATAATAATTTTCATCATTATATCCATCATATTGAAGCCAGAGAATATTTCCCTTATCTATAGCATTTTGAATTCCCGAAGCCCTGACTCCACGGATCTGCTGGTAGGTCAGAAGCTGCTCATATTTATTTTCAAAGTCCAGCCTTGCAATCTCAGGATAGTCTGGATATTTAGATTCCATCATAGAAAAAATGGCGGCCGGAACATTTAAATATATATCTGGATCATTCTGTACCTTAGATGCAATTCTGGCCTCCACAAATAATCTTTTTCTCAGGTGACCAGCAAGGGCATCAATCTGCCTTTTCTTACTTTCCAGGTCATCAGAATTCCAGGCATTTATGATATTCATACCTTCAACTATATTAGATAGAGTACCCATATAGCTTCTATTATCATTATCAAAATTATAATCAGGAGAAAAAATTGATGCAATAGATTTAAGATTATAACCTACCCCCTCTGATAAAACATAAAGTCTTGAAATCTCAGAGGTAAGAACAGTTACCGGATTATCTACACACCTTTCAGGAAGAGCCTTGGAATCTGTTACCAGTCGTTCCCCCTGAAGCCAGAAAATTATTGACATAACCTTTTCTAACAGGGCTTGATTTTCCACGGAATCAAGGGTTTCAAGCATATTAAAAAGAGCACCTTCTATATTTCTTCTCTCATAATGATCCATAACATAGCACTGAAGTCTTTTCTTGCTTTCATCTTCATATGCATTTATTCTTCTAAAAAGCTCATATATTGCTTCAACAAATACCCTGTCTATCCTATCGAATTCTTCCTTTGTTTTTTCATTTGCAACCACGGAAGCATAGTAGGTACCCTTTCCCGGGCTTTGCTCCCTACCTTCATATATAGACACAAAACCATTTTCATTAAGGCCCTGGTCCCATATATCAATTCCATATCCAGGTCTAAGCAGCCAGGAATAGGCATATATACGTCCCGAACTGACATCCTGCTGGCCAGTCACAAATAAAGAAAAATTCTGGTTCTTGGGAAATGTTATCGATGTCCCGCCCTTAGCATGTTTTTCCTTTATTCCTCTACAAAAGCCTTCAAGTCCCCGCCTATAAGCCTGACGATTATTATTTACCCCTCTCCAAAAGGCGCAGTCCTCTGTAAGAAGCTCAGGATTTGTTTCCAGAAGATTATATACAGACTCCAGAGATTCATTTTCCAGCTGCCCTGAATTCTTAAGAAAGTCCAGTCTATCCTGGGCTTCTATACTTATATAAGGCATCATAGTTACATATTGCTTTAGTCTGTAACTTGCTTTACAGGCATTAAAGTTGTCGCAGTATTCACATTTCTGGGATACACGGTAATCTAAAGCTTCTGCCAGCTCAGTTCCATCCTTACATTCATCAATACACTTAACTAAGTCATTCAGTTTTTCATTAAAGAATACATCCAGTGCCTGACTTGCATCCTTCAGCTTAAATACATGCTCAAGACAATTATCAGTTACCTTCTCCCTATTCCAGGTAATGCCTTCTTCTTCATTTACAAAACAATTATCTATATGCTCCTGCTCTAATATACATTTGAGAAGCTTCACATAAAGTGCCACCTGAACCGTAGCACCCACCTTAAGAAATGAAGCATTCTTCGCATCAATTATAGTCATTCTATACTTATCAAGCTCTGCTATATATTCCACCCTGATGTAATCAGGAAACATGCTTTTAGCAAATGCCACTCTGCCCGGCTCCAGATTACTAAAATATTTCCGATTAAATGTATCTGTCGCCTTTATATTTGCTTGATATATATAACCAGTCTTACCCCTAAAATTCAGCCTACGTATGGCCTCAACTGTCTCTTCATAGGTTACTATATGATTCTGTCTGCTTTTTAGATTTATCAATTCAACTCCAGGGTCCTTATCCAGCCTCTCGTATAAAATTCTTTCCCATTCATCCCCTGCTATAGCAGCTGCATTTCGGATAGAATTCTCCTTCTTAGGCCAATTAAGTCTGTCTCTGGTTTCCGAATTCACAGCCTCATAAACAAGAGACTTAAGACAATTCATTTCATAATATTTTCCCATACGAGATGGAGATAAAGCTAGATTCACATCCATTTGGTTCTCCTTTCATTTGCCAAAAGGGTCAGACCCCTTTGGTAAATTTTTACCTGATAAATTCGGCTACTTTATTTCTGATATTATTCCAGTCAAAGCATCTGGTGTAGTTTGGACTTTTTAATTCATATTTTCGATTCCATGGCCTATCGAAAACCATAACCTTGAGATCTGGGAGATGATCAAAGAATTTAAATGCTTTGGGCGAGTCCTCCACTGCAAAATCAAATTCCATCTTATAATAGTCTTCAAGTTCAAGGCTGAAATCACTATCCTTAATGAAGCTGTCCCTTCCATATTTATTTAGACAATATAAGCTGACATCCTTAAGTCCATGATCATCAAGCCATTTTCTAGATGGTTCATATGCACTAAAGGGCCTGCCTGTTATTATTGATACCTGGTGCCCACATGATATCCACTCATTTATAACTTCAGAAGCACCTGGAGTTTCTTCATATGATAAAAGCACCTCAGGCTGGTGACCTCTTAGCATAAACCGTTCGAATTCTTCCTCATTCAGGTCAAAGGATTTATCAAGATCAAAGAAATTAATTGCCTCATATGGTACATTTTTATTAAACATTTCTACTGCCAGCATTGAAAATGCCCTTGCAGTCTCACAAATACAATCATCAAAATCAACATATATTTTCATTATTTTTTTCAACGTCCTAACTATATTTTTAGTTTAATATTCTTAATTTTATATTCTTATTTTTATACTTCTTATTTTATACTTCTTATTTTATATTCCAAATGTATACGTTTATTCCAAATGTATAAGTTTATTTCAAAATATTCCAATGCATCCTTTAATACACTCTTAAGTCCCAAGATTTCCTGACTAATAGTGATTGTCAGATAATCTGCTGTTTACATACTAACATACCAATAACATTATTGTCTCCGATAAATGTTTTACTGAGCCTCTGGAATCATTTTACATCATAGGTTAAATGTTAACATATATAAATAAATACCAATCTTCTATTCATAAAATTTGATAAAAAAATGAGTGCATAAGATGTAATCCTTATTATCACATCCGACACACTCATTATATATATTTCATATTCCTTTGTCATAAAAAAATACTTTCACATCATGACTTTCTGAATATTCTCTACCTGATCCTTCTTTTCAAAAAGAACACATCCGCCATTATGGTCATCAATCAATAAACCACCATCTATTATAGACTTAAATAGTTTTGATTTCATGACCTGGCGTAAAGACTTATTTCTTACATTTGTATCTGTGTAAGGTGAAAATGGACAGGGTTCGGCGTCCCCATGAGAATTTATATGGAAGAAACCACGGCCTGCTGCTATGCATCCTCCTGAACTTTTTTCATCACCTGGAAATGATACGAAAACCATTTCCGGATGACTAAGACGAAGCTTCTCTATCTCCGCTTTAACGTATTCTCTTTCAGTGTCACCTGGTGCATTTTCCATACTTTCATCTGTCACCGGAACATATTCTACATATATGACTACCTTACAGCCCTTATCAGATAGATTGCCTATAAAATTCTCCGATACTACCTGCTTATAATTAATCCTGGTAAGGGTTACTGAAGCTCCAAATATAAGGCCTCTTGTCTTCAGCTCATTCATATTGGTCATAAGCTTATCATATATCCCCCTGCCTCTTCTTTCATCTGTTATTTCCTTATCTCCCTCGATACTCATGATAGGAACAATATTCCTGCTTTTATCAAAGAGGTCAAAAAAATTCTTAGTCATATAGGTTCCATTTGTAAATACAGGAAATAATATATCCTTTTTTCTGCCAGCAGCCTCAATGACTCCTCTTCTAAGCATAGGTTCTCCACCTGCAAGAAGTATAAAGCTTACCCCCAGGTCCTCTGCCTCATCGAATATATTTTCCCACTCATCATCTGAAAGCTGGTCAATTGGCTCATCATCATTTGTTGCATTATTACATCTTGAATAACAGCCTTGACAGTGAAGATTACATGTGCTGGTTATGCTGGCAATAAGAAATGGAGGAACATGTTCACCTGATTCTTCAAGCTTCTTTCTTTTTTTTGAAGCCTCCTTACTGGCAGCAGCAAATCTTACCATATAGGCACTTTCTCTAGGGTTGGTCAGAGTTGCCTTGATTGCATCCCCTACTATTCTTTCCACCCCATGGGTCATATATTCCTGAATATCAAAAGCCTTATCCATAGCATTTACCCTTTTCTACTTATACTGTCTTGCAAATTCCACAGCTGCATTTATATCTTCATTATTAGGTCTTCCCTTATGGACACCCTTGAATTCTCCCTTACAGTGAAACTCTTTGGCATCCATGGTAATTCCAGCCTTATCTGCCACGGCCTTAACCTTTTTATAAGTTGAATTCAGCATGGCAGCAGAACCGAAATTCACTATTTTTCCAACCTTGTTTTTATCTAGTGATGCAACGAAGTTTCTTACCTCCGGATCAATACTAAATGCATAATAGGAATTTCCCAAAAATAGTATATCCACCTTGTGACTTACCGGTTCACTTATGGGAAGGGCTTCAACTCCCAGCTCCTTAGCTATAGCCTGAGCCAGCTTTTTTGTATTTCCAGTTTTTGTATAATATCTTACCGCAAAAGTCATCTCATTACCTCCCTTCATCCTAAAAATTTATATAACAGCCCATACAGGTCCTTGTTTTCTTCTTCTGTAAGTGGGGAACCGCATTCCGCTATTTTAGATGGTATGTCTTTACATTTCTCTTTCAGTTCATTTCCCTTTGGGGTAATACTTACAAGAGTTATTCTCTCATCCTCTTTTGAACGCTTTCTACTTATATAACCTTCCTTCTCCAGTCTTTTAAGCAGGGGAGTAAGAGTACCGGTATCAAGAGAAAGAATTTGTCCAAGCTGACCAACCCTTATATTTTCCTTTTCCCATAAAACCATAAATACAATGTACTGGGTATAGGTCAGTCCCAGGGGCTTAAGATAAGGATTATAACTATTTACAATTTTCCT
>JAILGP010000175.1 GCA_024696635.1 Eubacterium sp.
TTTTTTCCAGTCAGATAATAAACTGCTAGTGCTGTCCTGTGGGATAGTCCCTCTTTTGAAAGGATTGTTGTAATATAATTCTTTACGGTTCCTTCTGAGATAAATAATTTCTCTGCAATCTCCTTATTGGAAAGCCCCTCAGCTACCGCTTTAATGATTTCCAGCTCTCTTGGAGAATATTTAGATTCATCAAATCCTTCAGCTGAACTAGAGGATTGCTGTAAAGCTGCACTTGAGGCCGTTAGTGACTGGAGAATATTATCTTCCATAACACCAGTTCCATAATAAACTGATTTGATCATCTGCTTCAAATGTTCCGGTGTATGATTCTTTATCAAATATCCCTTGGCACCTCCTGCCAGAGCCTGATGAACCAGTTCATCATCATCAAAGGTGGTAAGTATAAGTACCTTTCCAAGTCCTCGACTTACTATTTCTTTAGTAGCTTCTATTCCATCCATAACTGGCATCTGAATATCCATAAGAAACACATCCGGCGCTTCTTTCTCCGCTATCTCTATAGCTTCTTTTCCATTTGCCGCACATCCAATAACCTGAAAATCCTCATCCACATCAAGGATTATCTTCATTCCATCACGAACAAAGTCACTATCATCTGCAATTATTACTTTTATCTTATTCATTTTTTGCCCTTTGTAGTTTTTATATATATTTCTTTTTGTCTTGTTTTGTTGTTCTTGTTTTTTTGTTTTTGTTTTTTTTGTTTTTAATTTTTCTTTCTAAATTTTCTTTTTGCTTTTTTCTTTATGAAAAATCATCCGTCTTCAACATACCTTAAAGCGGTAATATCATTGTCACTTTAAATCCTACTTCAGTCTCAAAATCTATCGTACCATTTACAGTTCTTACTCTCTGACGCATTCCTGCAATACCCATTCCATCTTCAAAACCAGGGCATCCTTTTCCGTCATCCTTGATGCTGCATCTTACCATCTTATTCATAATTTTTATATGTATATCTATTCGATGACATTTAGCATACTTCATGGAATTTGTGACAGCTTCAAATGCATTATCCAGGATTACTTCCCACAAGGTATCGCTAATCTGGGTAGCATCTCCTTCCACATTTAGATTAGTTTCTACGCCCTTATCTTCACAGTCCTCACATAGCTTATAGAGCTCCAACATGGCAAGATCCTTCTTCTCCGGTCTTTCCTTACGAAGTATTGCTCTAATCTCATCCATTCCAGTACGAAGCTGATCGATAACCGCCTGAACCATACTCCGAGCCTTTTCTGGATCCTTATCCATGATAACCTTAACACCTTCAAGTTGATATATGGAACCATTGATGTTATGACCCAGCTTATCATGTAGTGTCTGTGAAAGCTTCGCTCTCTCCTCCAGAATCTGATTCTCAGTCTTAAGCATATTTCTCCGAAGTTCAGCCTTAGCAGCATATTCTGTTTCTCTCATATCCCGCTTCAAGCCCTGCTCAACAACTGTATCCTCCTGCATTCTTTGCTTATATTTCTTAATTATGAAGTTATGCTGGATATAGATTACTGCTAGAAATGAAAGCATCAAAAATCTTGGAATGATTCCTATAGGCGTATCTATCACAGTGAAAATAATCGGAAAAATATAAAACACTATGGGAATTTTCGGAATCTCCGACATTATCTCATATACCAGAAATGGTATAAGCAGAATAAAATACCTGCCTCCAAATCTGCACAGAAAAACCAGCATCATAGTCGCCAGCCCCAGCATAAACATTCTGTACCTGCTGCTAATAACTTCCTTAATAGCTACGACACCAATAAATAACGAAAGAAGCAGGAGTACCATTAAGGATACTCCTGTTCCATTATCATCATAAATATTATCTACTCCAAGCTTTGCCATAATACAACATATTGAAATAACTAACATCAATGCAATTCTTACAGCAGAGAAATAGTTTTCTTTAAACTGATTATTCATATATAGTTTATTCTTCTGCTCCTTTTAACTTAAGACCAACGCTTCCTAGACTTAGGAATACAAATAGGTAAGCTACTGTTACACATAATAACATAGTCCAAGCACCTTTGTCTCTTAAAAATAGCATTACAGTTCCATCTACAAACCATTTCTGTGGCATTATTTCCGAAAGAGACTGTATGAATTTTGATGTTCCTCCCAGTGGGAAATATAGCCCTGATAACATTGATGAAAGACACCATACTGTGAAGGATGTAATAGTTGCACCCATAACATTTCCTACTAACACTCCAGTGAGAAGTGATAATGTACAAAAGATAAGCCCCATAAGGAAAATGATAAGCATAAGACTAAGTCTTCCAAGTCCCATTTGAGTACTGTCTATAAAGAGTGTACATAGAGTAAGTACTCCCGAAAGGATAAGAGATATAAAAACGCTAGCTACAAATTTTGCAGCGAAATATGAAATCTCACTCTTGCCTGTAAGTTTAATTCTCTTTAATACATCATTATTTATTTCTTTAATAACTGTGGATGCAAGAAGTGTTCCAACTAATACGAAACCAAGTGTCATAAATACAAAGGCATATCCCATATTGGTTTTTTGATCAATCTGAGACTTTGTAAGATCCTTGTCAGCTCCACTAGCAATCATTGTAACTGACTTCTCAGGTGCTACTTCATCAATATCTCCAAGCTGTGACAATATATTTTCGTTTGTATATTCAGAAATTGTTGAAGCTGCATTTATCTTCTGCATCGTATATGCCAGCTTATCATTTAGCACATCAATTCTATCATCATCTGATAATACATATATTGTAATAGCCTTGTCGTACTCTCCATTCTTTATATATTCATCGAAGTTCTTATCTATATATATAGCCGCTCCCATACGATCATTCTGACCATCATAGAGAACTTTTTCATCTGCGTCAGCCTTGGTCATCTCTGGTGCCTTTGCACGACCAACTTTAAACATTCCGGATTTTGCGAGTTTATCCAGCATATAGTCGGATAATTCACTTTCTGAAGCATCATAAACCTTTACGACAAACTTTATATCACTTGCATAATATGCAACCTTTTCATCTATGCTCTCTAGTTCAAGAACGCCCATATTTACATTATTATGATAATAATATGACTGATTATCCTGCTGGACACTAAGCATAACTGTTGATATTATGGGAAGGCTTATAACACAAAGCCAAAAGCCCACATTTCTAAAAAGAAGTTTCAATGTTGTTTTTAATATTCCTATCATGCTCTTCCACTCCTCATCTTACTTATCAGTACTGCTAACACTGAAAATGCTGCGCACATCGCCATTGATATAATAATTGAATTAGCTACATAATCACTATGTCCCATACAGGACAGTTCAACCAGGGATCTATTTGCATAATAAATTGGTGAAAGCTCCTTTAATGTTTGAGAATGTGATGAAAACATATATGTTTCAAATGATCCTCCGAAGAAGCCCCAAAGCCACACGATAACAAATGTGATAATGACTGTTGCCGCCATACTATCTGTTAAGGCTAAGAGCATAAGTTCCATAGCCAGTGTCCCAAGTATAAGAAGTAAAACTATAAGTACCGACAGACCTGGATTTCCCCAATGAACTCCCATCAATGCTATAAGTGCAGATATTGCGAGTATTAAACTTACTGAAACCGCAGCTGTCACTGATATGATTCTAGCCAGATATAACTTGAAGTTTGAAATATTTGAAACCTGATACCTTCTGGCTATCTTATTCTTTTTCTCCTTTGAAAAAAATGCCGCTCCACATACTATTGAAAAGGATGCAAAATATACAATCTCTATGATTCCATAATAATCTGCTGAATTAATAGCTGGAACAAATTTAGGATGTTCCACATTTAGATCTGTCTCTGACTCACTGCTCACCTCTATCGGTTCCATTCCAACTGCCTGTAAAAACGCTGCATCACTTGCTTCTTCAAAGGCTTCAGTGAGAGAATATTCCAATATATGACCTTCTACTTTCGAATCCTTGATTTCGTAAATCTTATAATCTTCCTTACCAAAATCAACAAACCCAGCCAGATTATGCTTTCTGATCATATTCTCTGGATCACCTTCTTTATATTCCACAAGCCGGATTCCATTATCCTCAAAACTCTCGATTATTGAATCCAGGTAATCCTCAAAAACACTTTCTGCTTCAATTCTATATCCAACCTCAAAGTTATCGACGCCCTCATAGGACTCCATCAAAGAATTAAATGCGCTTATAAGGATCGCTGCAATGATTGTAGGTCCAAGTACATATACCAGAACAGTCATTGGACTTCTGAGCATTAGTTTTATATTGTTTTTTATTAGATATCGTATCATTTTGTCCCTTTCTTAAGTTCTTATGCACTATTCTTTACAGATCTCTAAGTTTCTTGCCAGTAAGTGTAAGGAATACTTCTTCAAGAGTCACCTTTGATGTATCATCTACCACCAACTTCTTAAGTTCCTCACTTGTTCCAATGGCAATAAGCTTTCCATTATCCATAATTGCGATCCTGCTACAGATTGCCTCAACCTCTTCCATGTAATGGCTGGTATAGATAACTGTGGCTCCATTCTTATTTGACTCCTTTATCTTCTCAAGAATAAAGTTTCTCGACTGTGGATCAATACCAACTGTAGGTTCATCAAATATCAAAAGATCCGGATGATGTCCGATGGCACATGCTATATTAAGTCGTCTCTTCATACCACCTGAAAATGTTTTAGCATAATCATTTCGTCTGTCTGATAGACCTACATACTCAAGACTTTCATCAATTCTTTCTCTCAGCTCCGAACCCTTGATTCCATATAGTGAAGTGAAAAGCTCCACATTTTCCCAAGCCTTAAGACTTCCATGAATCGCTAAGTCCTGAGGTATAAAACCTAAATGTTTGCTCAGTTCTTTTTTATTCTTACGGAAATCTTTTCCCATGAACTCAACACTTCCAAGTGTAGGCTTTACGATGTTGCAGATCATGTTCATGGTTGTACTCTTTCCAGCACCATTTGGTCCCAACAGTCCAAACACTTCACCTTTACGAATTTCTAGATTTAGGTTATCAACTACCAGGTGACTTCCATATTTTTTTGTCAGTTCCTTTGTCTGAAGAATTATCTCATGTTTATTATTGTTCGATTCCATTTCTCTTCCTTTCAAATTTCTTTCAAGCTTCTTTCTAGCTTCTTTCAAGTTTCATTCAAATTTCTTTCAAGCTTCTTTCTAGCTTCTTTCTAGATTCTTTCAAGATTACTTTCGATTTTCGTTTCGAGCTACTTTTCAAGTTTCTTTTTCTTTTAAACTATTCTTTAAGATTTCGATTTTTCTTTGCTTTCGCAATTTACGCTATTATATTATCAACTTTAAAATATCGCTTGTAGTGAAAAAAGATATATTTTGAATATGACTTTAGTCATAAATGAAAAAAGCCCATGTGCTTTTTGCACATGAGCTAATGATTACGAAACCACATTCTGCGGGTTCCCTTCTAAGTAAGCCTTTAGATTGTCAGCGATAACATTTATAAGTCTCTCCCTTGCTTCTACGCTGGCCTAGGCAATATGAGGAGTGATGGTCATATTTGGCGCTGTAAGGAGGGGATTATCTTCCTTCATGGGTTCAATAGTTACCACATCTAGAAGTGAATAAGCTATACTCACCGCAAATTAGAAAAGAGTCTGCTCTCATGTACTCTGATTCCACCATCTGAATCCATGAATTTTATTATATATGAACCCGCTGCATATTTCTTAATCATAACCTCTTTTATAAAACGGTTTGATTCCACGATATATGCTGTGTCTCCCTCTTTATACTTCTGTGCCATTTTTTACCTCTTGTCTTGGTAAGATTTCTTCCGGTTTTACTTATTATCATAATATGTCATTTTACAAGCATATTGTCATATATGGTGGAATGCAAACTACATCATCCTTAATGCTCAG
>JAILGP010000015.1 GCA_024696635.1 Eubacterium sp.
TACTGAATATAGCCCATCATGTAGCGGTAAAGGAGCGTGTTCCTGTTGCCATGTTCTCCTTGGAGATGACCAGTGAACAGCTGGTTATGAGACTTGTGGCCCTGGATTCCATGGTTGAAGCTAAGAAGCTTAAGACGGGTGACATATCTGATAAAGACTGGTCAAATATAATAGAAAGTACTGATATTCTTTCCAGATCTCCTATCTTTATTGATGATAATTCATCCATTACCATATCAGAGCTTAGAACTGAATGCAGGAAGCTGAAACAGACTAAGAATATAGGCCTTATAGTTATCGACTATCTCCAGCTTATGAATTCTTCAGGACATGTAGAGTCCAGACAGCAGTTTATATCTGAAGTGTCCCGTGCTCTTAAGTCACTTGCTAAGGAGTTAAATGTACCGGTGCTTGCTCTTTCGCAGCTTAATAGAGCGGTTGACTCCCGTCCTGATCACAGACCTGTTCTGGCGGATCTCCGTGAATCTGGTGCTATTGAGCAGGATGCTGACGTTGTAATGTTTATATATAGAGATGAATATTATAATAAGGAAAAATCTGAAAAGAAGGGCGTAGCTGAAATAATTATTGCTAAACAGAGAAATGGATCCACAGGTCCTGTAGATCTTGCCTGGCTGGGTACATATACCAAGTTCGCCAGCATTAATAAAGATGACTTTGGGCAGGCTGGTGATGGTGGAGCAAGTCCCTCTGCTGGTGGTGGTTCTGTTGGTGGTGGAGCAAGTCCCTCTGCTGGTGGTTCTAGTGGTGGCGGAGTGCCTGCTGGTGGCGGCGCTGGAGCATCTGGAAATGGAGTAGCCGATCCATCTAATGGTACTGGAGCAGGACAATCTGGGAATACTGCCGCTGCTTCTGATTCCTATGATGACTCAGGTGATGAGCGTGATGATTTTTATGAGGATTATGATGACGAGGATCGTGACGACATGGATGAGGATTATGATCCAGAGCTGGAACGTCCTGATTATGATGATTCGGAGAGTTGAGATATAAAATAATAGGAATATTTTTGAACGAGTATATTTTTGTATGAGTATATTTTTGAATGAGTATATTTTTGTATGAGTATATTTTTGAATGAGTATATTTTGAATAAATATATTTTTGAATGAGTATATTTTGAATAAATATATTTTTGGATAGGTATATTCTTATTAGAATCAAAAACAGCACATTTGATATGTGCTGTTTTTTGATTATTAGAATGTATTTTAATGAAGACTTATTAGTTTTCTCAGCAGTTCCTCATCTGACATGGAATAGATATCATCAATAACCCATATATGCATCTCCTTTGCTCTTTGTTTAAAGAAAGAGGTTCCATTTGCAGACTTTTCACAAGGGAGTGCCATGGCAAGAGCTTTGCGGGCGTATTTGCCGCCGAAACGACTGGTTACAGTTTGGAGCTCATGCAGAGAATTACTGCTGGCTTTTCCACTTTTACAGGATATGAAAATTGGTACAGAGGATCTCATAAGAATAACATCAATTTCATTTATTGTGTCATAGCTGGCGTTCATGTAACGCTCATAATCATTTGCAAATTCTATTTTCTCTGCTTCATTTTTTTCTCCATTCCAATCTATCATGGCCCCTATAATTTCGTCGGTAAAGAGTTCGGGTTTTCTGGAAGCGACTTCATAAACATGAAGCTCTAGAATATTACCTGTCTTTGTCACAATATTTTTTATGGAATCATTTTTAAAATAGAATCTTAGTTTTTTACTGTCTTTTCTGTAGTCCTTTAGCTTTCCCTTGGAATTCAGCATATCAAAAAGTGTGACGGCTTCTCCTAGAGATGATATGGATAAAACAAAGTAGCCATAATCATCTGGTGGGTTGGACTTAATAACATCCTCAATTACTGAACAGTAGCGGTTCCATCTGTTTCTAAGGCGTTTGGCAATTCCCCATATATCTCTTATATCTTCCTTGAATTCCTCTGTGAAATTCCAGGTGGAAAAATTACCGGTTTGTTTGGTGAGTAGACCACCGTGGAGTATGATGTTTTCCTGCACGCTTATGTTTATTTTGTCCTTTGCCTGGACTGGACGTTCGCCTGGAAGCATGCGGACCTCAATACCTGTATATGGGTCTATACGGATTGTGTTGACCTCTCTGGTTGCAGTTAAATAACCAAAGGCAATAAGTAACATTTCCCCGCCTCCGGTAAGCTCGAATTTAGCGTCTGGATATCTGTCAACCACGTTGTTAAGTGCGTCGATACATTCCTCCAGATTGTCTCTTGGTACTTCAATAAAGACAAGCTCCGTGTTTGGAGATTTTATTTTAGTGAAGTTTGTAAGGCTTCTGATTTTTCTGGTCAGCATGGTTTCCTTGTGACCAAGGTATACAACTGTATCAGGCTTGTACTGAAGGAGACACATAACATTTTCCAAAGCTTCATCTGAGAAAAATTCTACAAAAACATTTGCCATGATCCTACCTCTTTAATAATCTGCTAATTTATTTTTTTAATAACTTACTAATTTATCTTCTTTAATAACTTACTAAATTATACTCTTGAATAATTTACTAATTTATATTTTTTAATTACTTACTAAACGATACTCATGAATAACTTATTAATTTATATTCGTTAATAATTTATTTGTTTATATATTGTAGTGATTTGAGCTGATATTACATCCATCCCCCATCCAGGGTTATTATCTGGCCGTTCATGTAGTTTGGCATATCAAGTGCCTTTATGACTGCTTCGGCGGCCTCATCACAGGAAAGGATATATCCGGCTGGTATATCATTTTTTATATCTTCTATATCTTCAGGGGAAAGGTGACTGTTCATTTCTGTATCAACCATGCCGTAAGCGATGGCGTTTACCTGTATATTGCTGGGAGCCAGTTCCTTTGCCAGGGCCTTGGTGAAGGAGTTAATGGCGCCCTTTGTGGCACTATAGGCTACTTCGCAGGAAGCTCCTCTTTGACCCCATACTGAGGATATATTTATTATTTTCCCCTTCTTCCTCTTTATCATGTCAGGAAGAAAGGTGTGACATGTGTTATAGACGGAGGAAATGTTTGTTGATATGATATTATGCCATTGGTCTGGAGACATATCTATAAGTAGGCCAGTGTAGGAAATGGCGGCGTTATTAATAAGCACGTCGACGCTTCCGGCTTCCTTATATATTCTTTGAATGAAGGAAATATCGCCTGCATTGCCTATGAAGGGCAGACATTGGAAGTCATCCCCATAGGATTGCAGTTCCATAACCCCTTTCTGGACCTCCAGAAGGGCTTCTTCGTGTTTATAGCCTGTAATTATGCATTTGTTGTATTTTCCTGATATAGCGGCTTTAAGGGCTATTGCTTTACCTATTCCGCGGGATGCACCAGTGATTAGTATTGTACTCATTTTTATGATAAATTCCTTTATGTAATTTAATGTATTTTATCTGCTTAAACCTATGATTAATTATAGCATTATCCCCCACGTCCCTCAACCTCAATCCTGTGATAGGGTGGCCTATATAAATATGAATAAAATATTACTACAACTTATTTCTCTATATTTTTATGCTTTTGAATCAGAGTGTAAATTGACGTGGTGGGTTCAGCGTGCTATCATAAAATACGTAGTTTTCCTGGTTAAAAATGCTGAGCAGATATATTATAGGCTTGCTTTAGTGCTTTAATAAGAATGAATTACATAAAATAGGTTATAAAAGAATAAATTACATAAAATAGGTTATAAAAGAATAAATTACATAAGAATAGGTAAATAGCGGGAGAATTAATAATAATGGCTAAACAGAAGAAAAAGACAAGCACTGCAGGTCTCTTCTTCCTCTTTTTTCTGAAGGCTGTGGTAATCATACTTGGTCTTGTGATACTGGCCATGGGTGCTTATCTGATCAGGTTCTATATATATCAGAAGGGAGCGGAAACCCAGGAGGTTGCTGATGAAAATGCATTTGAAGATGAACAGGAGGATGAACTTCTGACTGCGGAGGCGGTGGCTGAGGATGAGCTTTTATATGAAACAGACACACAGGCTGCTACTGAAGAAACGGAAGTTGCCTATGTTGCGTTTGATACACCTATAGCAGTAATAAATGCGACAGAAATCAGTGGCCTTGCCGGTGCATGGAAAACCAGACTGGAGGAGGCTGGCTATACTAATGTGCAGGCTGGAAATATATTAAGTGAAAAGCTGGATGAATCAAAGGTTGTAATGGCTGAAAATCTAGGAATAGTAAAGGGTGGACCAGATGGAATTAATGTTGAAATTGCTGGTCTTGATACGGTTTATTCAGACATACAGGATGAATCTGTAAAGGTTTTTATATTAATAGGAAGAGATAATAATATAGTTTCTGGTGGGACTGAATAAAGGTATTGTGAAATATTACCAATAGCAATATGGCTTTGTTGGTTATTTATAATGGAAAATACATTTTTATGACCTTTTTTGTAAAAATTTGTGTAAATTTTACACAAAATGGCAAAAAAAATAGTGGCAAAATGTAGAAAATGTGTTACTGGCACTTAACATTTTTGTAATATGTTCGGTAAAACTAACAAAAATTGATGGTTTTTACCAAGTGAACAAAGGGTTGTCTTTGGTAAATATTCATAGATTAAGAATTTAAATGTGCAATTTGCCCAAAGAATTTTGGAATTCTTTATGCAAGACATACATAGTTTAATCATTTGAAAAGTTATATTATATACGAAGTTGAAAAAAAGAAATAAACTTTGCATTAAGCTATTTAGGAGGATATTAAAATGGCAGGTTTACAGTTAAAGAACATCTACAAGATTTACCCAAACGGATTTAATGCTGTTAAGGACTTCAATCTTGACATCGAGGATAAGGAATTCGTTATCTTCGTAGGTCCTTCAGGATGTGGTAAATCTACAACACTGAGAATGATCGCTGGACTTGAGGATATCAGTTCTGGTGAACTTTGGATCGGTGACAAGCTTTGTAACGATGTAGAGCCTAAGGACAGAGATATCGCCATGGTATTCCAGAACTACGCTCTGTATCCACATATGTCAGTTTATGATAACATGGCATTTGGACTTAAGCTTAGAAAGGTTCCAAAGGAGAAGATTGACAAGCAGGTTCATGAAGCAGCTAAGATTCTTGAAATCGAGCACCTTCTTGATCGTAAGCCAAAGGCTCTTTCCGGAGGTCAGAGACAGAGAGTTGCCATGGGACGTGCTATCGTTCGTGAGCCTAAGGTATTCCTTATGGACGAGCCTCTTTCAAACCTGGATGCTAAACTTCGTGTACAGATGCGTGTTGAGATTTCTAAGCTTCATCAGAGACTTCAGACAACTATCATCTACGTTACACATGACCAGACAGAGGCTATGACACTTGGTACTCGTATCGTAGTTATGAAGGATGGTATCATCCAGCAGGTAGATACACCTCAGAATCTTTATGATCATCCATGTAACCTCTTCGTTGCTGGATTCATGGGTATGCCACCTATGAACTTCATCGATTGTAAGGTTGTTAAGTCTGGTGCAGACGTTCTCCTTATGTTCGGTTCACACTCAATCAAGGTTCCAGAGGCAAAGGCTAACAAGCTTATCGGTGGTGGATTCATCGACAAGGACGTTGTTCTTGGTATCCGTCCAGAGGATATTCATGATGAGCAGCTCTTCATCGAGTCATCACCTGAGTCAGTTATCGATGCTCGTATTAACATTTACGAAATGCTCGGTGCTGAAGTTTATCTGTACTTCACAATCGATCAGTTCGATATTACAGCTAGAGTTAATGCTCGTACAACAGCTAGACCTGGCGATACAGTTCAGTTTGCATTTGACCTTTCTAAGATTCACATCTTCGATAAGGAATCAGAGGAGATAATTGTAAACTAGTCTGATTTTATAAATTAGTACTTTATATGCCAAAGCCTTCATTATGGGGGCTTTGGTTTTTTTTGTTCTTTGTATTATTTTGCATCAGATTAAATATGAGCTTACATATGCTCTTATATAAAATGAAATGTGATTTTTTTATGAAGGATGAAATCAGATGTCTTGTGTTTGATATAAATGCCTTGACTAAGAGATATAAATTCACTTATATTATTGTTGTTGTTGGCTTATATTTAAATAGTATTTATGAGAATATTATTTTTTCTATTATTAAAAAGTTTATGGTGATAAAAGTTATTAAGGGGGATATTTATGGCACTTCAACTAAAAAATGGTTCGGGGGGACAAAATGATAAGCCTTTAAATGAGGTTGAGAACAAGGCCACTGATTTCGGTGGTGAATTTGAGGGGAAAATTGATTCGTCGGATCCTTTATCAAAGTATAGAGGGGGCTACGGTGATGGTAAAATTGATGCTGAAAAGATTAATGATCTTCCAGCCTATACAGGTCCTACTTATATACCTTCGGATAATGCTGGAGTAAATTCAAATAAGAAAACAAGAAATATTATAGTATATTCAATCTTTGCTGTAATTTTGATTTTGATTGGAGTGGTTATTGTAAAGACTGCCAGAAATTTGACCTCATCAGGTGGTAAGGATATTTCAGAAAATCTCACTTTATCTGAAGAGGAATTATCTAAAAAGATGTCTGTTCAATTTTCTGATAATCCGAATGCATCAAAACGCATTCCACAATATTCAACAGGAGCTGTTACAGTTAAATCTGGTAATGGATTGGATGTTATCTATATAGATGGGAAACAGGTTGGAATAAGTACTGCAAGCAGGGATTACAGATTTTTTGGTATAGGTATAAATGATCCTGAGAAAACGGTTGAAAGCAAGATGACTTATGTATTTGAGGATGAGTTTATTGTTTTGGATGATGCATTATATGGTCAATCAGATACAACTTATTATTATAATGAGAAAAATAATGATTGCTTTGCTTTAACATTTAATAAAAATACTGCTCGTGTTGTATGTATGACATATTATACGAATTATAAAAGGATTACAGAAACTGTTGACTAGATTAAATTTACCAAAAGGGACAGACCCCTTTGGCAAAAAAGATACCAGGGAGAACCCTGGTATTTTTTATGTATGAAGTATAATAAATTTTACAAAATCATCTTTAGGTATAGGTTTGGAAAAGTAGAAGCCTTGTAGATAGTCAACTTCCAGATCTTCTAGAAGCTTAATCTGTTCTTCTGTTTCTACTCCTTCCACAAGGATTTTCTTTTTCATTTGTCTGATCATCCTTACGGTACTTTCAAGGATTATCATACCGAGTTCGCTTTTCTCAGCTCCCCAAAGGAGACTTTTATCTATCTTAACAACATCAAGGTTCATTGAAAATATAGCACTTATATTTGAATAACCGGTTCCATAATCATCCATGGAGAAGAGGAAGCCGCCTTCCTTGAGGTTATGTATTACTGTGCTCAGGATACCATAATCATCAGCTGCAATGGATTCTGTGATTTCAAAATTGATCATGGCTTTATTTATTCCTGATTTTTCAACTATTTCGTTGATGTGCTCTACAAAGCCTGGTTTCATGCATTGAACAACGGATAGATTTACATTAATATTTTTAATTCCATATTTGCTAGGGATTCCAGTTTTAATAAATTTACAAACCTCTTTAAGCACGAAATCATCTATATCTTCTATAAGACCTGTCTGTTCGGCAATTGGTATAAATTCGTCAGGATATAAATTCCCCAGTTCTTTATCGTGCATACGTATGAGTGCTTCTGCACCATGTAGCTTCTTGTTTAGAAGATAGGTAGGCTGGTAGTATACCTCGAAACTATTTTCTCTGAAGCCACGTGATATGGCATCCTCAATCTGTTGTCTTCTCATTATGTAATTAAGATCGGATCCTCTTAAGACTGTTTTGTCTGAATTAGGAGGAAATGGGTTATTTATCATATAGAAAAGCTCATTTATAGTATGCAGGTTCTCAGGCATATCAGCAACAACTATGGTAGTATCCAGCATTATACTGAAGTCCTTATATTCCCATGATTGGTTAAATCTTTCATTCAAGCTGTCAACTATGTTATTCTTCTCGTCATCTGATTTTTTAAATAATGTGATAATAAATGTATGTGAATTTGGTGTATAAATATAAAATCTTTTAACTATAGATTTTAGATAATCGGAAATAATATCAGAAATAATACTGGATTCTTCTGTTCCAACAAGTCTTGAAATTATATCAGAATTATTAATATGTAAGGTTATGATGCAAATACTATGGTTATGTTTCAGACAGCTTAGAAGGTCGGTCTTGAGTGCGGTCTGGTTATAAAAACCGGTTTCAAAATTAATTCTGTCATCTTCATCCTCTATGGAAATCATGGAACCTATAAGACCGAGTGACTCAGCCAGAACCTCCAGTTTGATTTCCTTCCATAAAAGCTGTACCAGTACTCCAAGTCCTATAAGGATAAAAAAGAATAGAAGAGCGGTTCTTCTTTTTTCGGATATGACACTCCAGGATTTGACCATAACAAAAAATGCAAGGACAAAGTAAAATACTGCAGCAAGATATAATAAATGCTCAGCCCATTCACGGTGATAAACCATATTTTCATCTATGGACCATACTATATTGTTGATAGGATTAAGAATGACAAGAATTTCTGTGAATATAAAAGGAGTGGCCAGCAACCAAGATTTGGTGCTTTCACGACGCGTTGTATAAAGATTTACATTTGAAACATAATAAAAGAACACAGGGCAAAGAGCTGTGTGGGTGAGAAAATATATGAAGCGGTTTACCTGGTAGATATTTTCTATAAAGTCATATTTATAAGAAAAAAATTCGCATATTGCAGAGGTCATTCCGGTTAAAGAATTAATTATAAGGATACATGTTAAAGAGATAAATAATTTATTATGGAATTTATCTGTACGTTTGTGAATTAATGTATATATCAGGGAAACCAAACATATGAGTAATGATGAAATTGCAACACCTAAGCTGAAAGAAGAATTAAACATATATGTTTCCTCGCCTTCTGTTATCTGAAAAAG
>JAILGP010000046.1 GCA_024696635.1 Eubacterium sp.
ATTATTTTAAGAATCTGTTAACCATATAACTCATTTCATTATAAAAACCTCCTATAAATTCTATTTTGAAGTAATAAGCTTCTTTATATGATTTATAGGAGGTATTTTTGTTTTAAGAAATATAATTAATTTTACAGGAATATATATTTTAATATAAAGAGTACTGTAAGAACATACATTATAGGATTAACTTTTTTAGCTTTACCACAGCATACATTGAGTATTACATATGAGATAACTCCTAGTGAGATACCTTCTGATATGCTATAGAAGAGTGGCATAGAGAAGATGCATATATAAGCTGGAATAGCTGAAGTATAATTTTCTTCTGTCATCTTAAGCTCTGTGATACCACTGAACATAAGGAATCCTACCATTACAAGTGCAGGTGCAGTTGCGAAGGAAGGGATTGCTATAAATATAGGAGCAAGAAGTGTGGATAAGAGGAACATAATACCTGTAGTGAGTGCAGTAAGTCCAGTTCTTCCACCGGCTCCAACACCGGCTGCTGATTCTACAAATGTAGTAGTTGTTGAAGTTCCAAGAACAGCACCTGCTGAGGTTGCGATTGCATCAGCCATAAGTGCAGGCTTTATTTCAGGAAGCTTACCATCCTTATCCAGCATATCGGCCTTTGAAGCAACACCTATAAGTGTTCCCAGTGTATCAAAGAGGTCAACAAAAAGGAATGAGAATATAATAACTATAAAGTTGAATATTCCGACTCCGCTCATATCAACCTTAAAGCATTGACCAAAGGTTTCTCCAAGCTTTGAAAAATCAGTCATATGGAAGCTGGGAATAAGTGAATAGAAGCCTGTATCAGGATTAGGAACATATATTCCCATAAGCTGGCATAGTATACCCAGAATCCATACCCCAAATATTCCTATAAGGATTGAACCAGGGACCTTCTTAACATAAAGAACGGCCATAAGAAATATGCCTACAAGTGCAAGTAATGATGTGATACCCACTGTGTTGAAATCAGTTTTGAAATCAACCATTTCAACAAGTGTTGCACCGCCTACAACAAGCTTTGCATTTTGAAGTCCTATGAAGCAGATGAAGAGACCAATACCTACAGATACGGCACGCTTCAGCTCAAGAGGAATTGAGTTAAATATTGCTTCACGTACACTAGTTACAGAAAGGACGATGAAGATAATTCCTTCCACAAATACTGCAAGAAGAGCTACCTGCCATGAATATCCCATACCTAGAACTACTGTGTAGGCCATATAAGCATTAAGTCCCATTCCCGCAGAAAGGGCGAAGGGAAGATTAGCCATAAGGGCCATACATATTGTTCCGATAAAGGAAGCAAGACATGTTGCCAGAAGAACCGCTGTGGGATCCATGCCAGCTGCTGACAGGATATTAGGGTTTACGGCAAGTATGTATGCCATGGTCATGAAGGTTGTGATACCAGCTACAATTTCGGTTTTGACATTGGTACCTTTTTCTTTGAGTTTGAAAAACTTTTCCATTTCCATATCTCCTTCTTTTTTTATTTTTAACTCCTTTGTTATCATATCAGTTTTATATTGATAAACAAAGAAAAATTTACAAAGAATTTACAAAAAAATGTTCGTTGGATTTACATACCTGAGATAGTATAATTTAAAAAAAACAGAAGGAGGCTTCAAATGATTTACTGTATAGAAGATGACAGCAGTATAAGAGAACTTATGATCTATACACTACAGGCATCTGGTTATGAAGCCTGTGGTTTTGAAGATGGGATATCCTTTTGGAATAGGATAAAGAATGAGAAGCCGGAGCTTATAATACTGGATATCATGTTACCAGGTGAGGATGGTATAAGTATTCTTAAAAAACTAAGGTCTTCTCCAGCAACAGAGGATATTCCTGTAATAATGGCTACAGCTAAAGATAGTGAATATGATACAGTAATCGGACTAGATAGTGGAGCAGATGATTATCTTGCTAAACCCTTTGGTATGATGGAAATGATTTCCAGAATCAAAGCTGTTCTTAGGCGTACTAGTCCAAAGAATAAAAATAAGCAGATAAAGTGTGGAAATATTCTTATAGATGAGGGTAGACATACTGTTTTGGTGCATGATAAAAGTGTCTCACTTACACTTAAGGAATTTGAGCTGCTTAAGCTTTTGGCAGAAAATATTGGTCAGGTATTTACAAGAGAAATGCTATTAATGTCGGTCTGGGGTATAGATTACGAGGGTGAAACCAGAACTGTGGATGTTCATATAGGAACCCTTAGAACTAAGCTTAGTAATAGTGGAGATATGATAAAGACAGTTCGTGGGCTTGGTTATAAGATGGAGCTTTAAATATATCTTAGTAATAAAAGATAATATAATAAATAAATTAAAGGGAAAATTAAAGTAAAGAAAAATGAATAGGAAAATTTTTAATGCTATATGGATTGTTGCGATTATTGTATTCTTATCCTCCCTAATATTTATCATGGGAGTTTCCTATGATTATTTTTCCAAAGCTCAGGCAGAACAGCTAAAAATAGAAACACATCTTGCGGCCCAGGGTGTAAATATGTCTGGTATGGATTATCTGAATAATCTGGATGCTAAGGGTTATCGTGTTACCTGGATTGCGGCTGATGGTACAGTTTTATTCGACAATGAAGTAAGTACAGAGAATATGGAAAATCATCAGGAAAGAGAGGAAATAAGGGAAGCCTTTGAAAGTGGATATGGTGAAAGCGTACGTTACTCAAGCACACTTTCTGATAAGCAGCTATATTCAGCTATTTTACTTAATGATGGTTCTGTTTTAAGATTATCTATTGTTCAGATGACAATATGGTCATTGCTTCTTGGATTTATGCAACCTATTTTACTTGTTGCGATAATAGCTCTTATTATATCTATTGTTCTTGCATCAAAGCTTACTAAGAAAATTCTTGAACCAATTAATAATATTGATCCGGATAATCCAATGGAACATATTGAAGAAGAAGATTATAAAGAAATTGCACCTCTTCTTAAGCGTATACATAATCAGCAGGAGGAATTAAAAAAAGATCAGGAGGAAATAGAAAAAGCTGCTCTTATAAGACAGGAGTTTACAGCAAATGTTTCCCATGAATTAAAAACTCCTCTTCATGCTATTTCAGGCTATGCAGAGCTTATTGAAAATCAAATGGTTAAGGAAGAGGATATTAAGCCATTTGCCGGAAAGATAAGGGAAGAATCCTCCAGAATGACAAGGCTGGTGGAGGATATTATTGATCTTACAAAGCTTGATAATGGTGGAGTAGAAATGAAATGGGAGGACTGTGATCTATATAGGATAACGGAAAATGCAATTGATAGCCTGGAGGTTGCTGCATCAAGCATGAATGTCAGTCTTAATTTTACTGGTATGGAGGCTAGATTAAGAGGAATACCACAGCTTTTATATAGCATAGTATATAACCTTTTGGATAATGCTATAAAGTATAATCATAGCGGAGGCTACGTGGAGGTAAGTGTTGATCAAAATGACTATTTTTCTATTTTGAGTGTAAGGGATTCTGGAATAGGAATACCTAAGGATAGTCAGGGGCGAATTTTTGAAAGGTTTTACAGGGTTGATAAGAGCCGTAGTAAAGAAGTAGGTGGTACTGGGCTTGGTTTATCCATTGTAAAGCATGCCCTTATAATCCATGGTGGAAAAATTGAGGTAAATAGTGAGGCTGGTAAGGGAACGGAATTTATTGTATCATTACCTAATAAGCTACAGGAAATTGATGTTTGATCATAAGGGGTTAAAATTAAACAAATAGCTTATTCATTAGAAAATCAGTTTATATATATTTTAGCAGGAGCAGGAAAGCTTCTGCTTTTTTTGACCTTACATAAATTTTACAAGAATCTGATAATGGATTTGATAAAAGGATGCTAATTTTTCCATGTAGGATAAGATAAGGATTAAAAGAATGGAGAAATTAGATGAGTATTTTCGATGTGTTTAATTTGATTGGAGGACTTTGTTTATTTTTATTTGGAATGTCTCTTATGGGGCAGGCTTTGGAACGTCGCGCAGGAAGCAGGCTAAAGATGCTATTGGGAAAGCTTACTAGTAACAGGGTGGCTGGTTTAATTACCGGTCTTGGAGTAACAGCCATTATACAAAGCTCATCAGCAACTACAGTAATGGTTGTTGGTTTTGTTAATTCAGGTCTTATGACACTTAGACAGGCTATAAATGTAATTATGGGGGCAAATGTCGGTACTACGGTAACAGCCTGGCTTCTTAGTTTAGCGGGAATCACCAGTGATAATTTCTTTATAAAATTACTTAAACCATCATCCTTTACACCTATACTTGCCCTGGTTGGTATTGTTTTTTATATGTTCACTAAGGAATCAAAAAAGAAAGATACTGGGATGATACTCCTGGGATTTTCTACACTTATGTTTGGAATGGAGGGAATGTCAGATGCTGTATCAGGTTTGAGAGATATACCTGAATTTCAAAACCTGTTTATTGCATTTACTAATCCTGTTCTTGGAGTTATTGCGGGGGCTCTTCTGACAGCTATTATACAATCCAGTTCGGCATCTGTTGGTATATTGCAGGCGCTTGCTTCTACTGGGGCTGTTTCCTATGGAGCGGCTATACCTATAATAATGGGACAGAATATAGGAACCTGTATAACAGCTATTATTTCAGCAGTGGGTGCAAATAAAAATGCAAAACGTGCAGCTCTTGTACATTTGAGCTTCAATGTAATAGGTACTCTTGTGTGGTTAACAGTTTTTTCTATAGTAAGAGTAATGATAGTTCCAGAAATATTGGGACAATCAGCTAGTTTGATGGGTATAGCAGTATGTCATTCTGTCTTTAATGTCCTTTGTACTCTGATAATGCTTCCTCTTGCAGGATTTTTAGAAAAATTAGTTAATAAATTAATACCTGATAATGAAGTAGTGGAACATACTGAAGAATTGGATGAACGTCTTTTGGGAAGCCCATCACTTGCTCTGGAAAGATGTGGTCAGGTTTTAAATAGTATGGCTGATATTTCAGTAAAAGCTTTAAAGGATAGTGTAGAATTGATTGAGAATTATGATTCAGAAAATGCAATGAGTATCAGACAGGCAGAAGATGAAACTGATCATCTGGAAGATATTCTGGGTTCATATCTTGTAAAGCTTACATCAAGACAGCTTGGAGAAAGTGAAAGTGCTAAGGCAACAGAGTATATGAAAATAATTGGAGATTATGAGAGGATAGCAGACCATGCTGTAAATATTCTTCAGTCTGCAGAAGAACTGAGAGAAAAAGAAATAGTATTTTCTGATGAAGCAAGGGATGAATATGAACTAATAAGTGGAGCGGTTAAAGAGATACTTGATTTGTCCTATGAAGCAATCAGTAAAACAGATATGGATGCAGCTCGTAAGACTGAACCTTTAAGACAGGTGGTTAATGAGCTTAAGGAAAATCTTCGTACTCGTCATATATATAGATTGCAGAAAAGAGACTGTTCCGTGGATGCAGGTTTTATATGGGCTGACTTACTGACTAACCTGGAAAGAGTATCTGACCATTGTTCTAATATTTCTGGATGTGTTCTTGATACAGCTGTTCATACAATGAATCTTCATCAGAATCAGAGGATAATGAGGAATTTTGGAGAGGATTATGGTCAGGAATTACAGGAACTCAGGTTAAGATATAAGAATTGTCTTCAGGAAGTAAATTAAAAAAATACAAAATAAATATATAAAATAAAAGCAGATCTGATTGTTATTTCAGGTCTGCTTTTATGATTATATTTATCTTAATGGTAATTATTCTGTTGATGTTATGGATATTAAGCTGACAGGAAGTCATACGTTTGAAATAGGCTTTAACGTTAGTGGAACTTCTGATGACGATAGCATTTCTATCCTTTTTACGAAATAGATTAACTTATTTGTTGGGAAATAGTGTTGGTCTGGAATATACGTCAAAACAGGTTCCGGTTGAGGTTGTAATGAATGGAAAATATCTTGGACTTTATAGCCTGTCTGAACTTGTAAAAATTGGTAGTGGTGGGATAGAGATAGACGAGCTTGACGAGACTGTTTCTTCTGGAGAGGAGCTTACAGGTGGTTATTTGCTTGCAAATTCCTCCTGGTTATCATATGAAGGAAAGTATAATGAGATTATGATACGTGATGATTATTGTCTTCAACTTGTGGACCCAGATCCAGAGGAGTATCAAAATACTGCTCAGAAAGAGTATATTACCAATTATTTATTATAAATAGAAGAATTATTGGATTCAGATTTGTTTATGGATAGAGAAGGTAATTTTCTTGAGGATTATTTGGACTTTGATTCTTTTGCTTATTACACGGCTATACAACTGATATCTGATAATAGAGATGCATATAAGACTCCAAGGGCTGGTACTATTTTAAATCTGATGGAAGCTGATATGATATTAACAGCTATTGGTGGGAATGATACCTACAGGCTTCTGCCATAGATGCTTCTGAATGTCAAATATAACTTGGAAAATAATCAAAAAATTTATTTACAGGAGCTTTTTTAATTGGTCAGATACAATTTTTGCATAGGCCATAGCTCCTCCTGCCTGTAAA
>JAILGP010000082.1 GCA_024696635.1 Eubacterium sp.
CCCATTTCAGCCATTTTGTTTGCCGCCCCAAATTTATATAAATCTAGGTCCAAATGCATCCGGAATAAAATAGGTAATTACCCATTCAGCAAGCAACGTCACCAGCACAATAATTGTCGCAAAGATAAGTTCAAATATAACACCCTCTTGATTCACTGTAATACCAATCAACTTTGGCAGTGCATCCAAGAAAACCTTACCAAACATTATAGGAAACTTATGAAGCACAAGTATACCCATAGTCTTCTTACCTATATAAGAAAGCTTGTCTCCACCATAAGTTCCATTTATGACCAAAGCGAATAAAAATGTAGCTGTTATGCCAAGTCCAGCCCCCAGAAGATAATATCCAATCCCCCTATAAAGGTCCGTCCTGGTATCCGCTCCTCCACGCTGAGTAACCATAACCATAATCGCCATAATCATAATCGCCCCAATCGACAGCATAGCAACCTTAACCGGAAGCGGAATATACCTGGTGCTAATACCCAGAATAGGTTTCCTTAAAATAAATCCCAGCATAAAAAAGAAAACCATTGCAAGAGCAGTCTCAGTTTCAAATGGCCATACATAAACTCCACTGCCAACCTTATCAACATGGTACATCCAGCAAAGTCCACCACACATAAGAAGGACTGCCATAATAGTTTGGAAAATGTTATTTTTCTCGGAAATTTTAAGGAATGAATAAGCAATTATTTCCACCACAAAAAGGCAAGGAAGAAACCAAAGCGGTCTATTCCATTCAAAATGCGCCCAAGCACTATTTCCATAAACAAGGCCAAGCAGGTTATCTATTATAGCCTTAGGAATCTGATCCATAGTAAGAATCTTGGCTATCCATCTAAGATAAACCATGTAAATGATTATACTTATCACTCCCCAAATTAAATACGGAACTATGAGACGCTTAAAAATCTTCTTAAATATATCATAGAAATGGGTATCCATTTTCCACATGAAATTACCCTTTTCTTCTCTGTCCAAATTAAATGTAAGCCCTGAAAGCAAAAAAAATGCAGCCGTAGCAAAGATAAGAGTAGTATCCCACAGAAGTCCTGTAGATACATGTCCCAGCACGATTGCACATATTGATAAACCTTTAGCAACATCAATTGCTATAATTCTATTTGTCTGATTAATTCTGTTATCGTTCCCGTCACCCATACCTATCACTCATATTAATTTAAAACCATTTTTAAAACATATAACAAACTATTTCCAAAAATCATAATCAAAAGTTAAATCAAAAGTTAAATCAAATTTAAACCAAAAGTTAAATCAAAAATCAAGCCAATAGTTAAACCAAAAGTTAAATCAAATTTAAATCAAAAGTTAAATCAAAAGTTAAATCAAAAGTCAAACCAAAAGTTAAATCAAAATGATTTGAAAAAACAAAAAAGTACTTGAAATTTATTATCAGGTTTAAATCAGAATATTTAAGGTGCCAAAATATTATTTTGACACCTTTAATACATCGTGATTATGATTCAAAATATACTGTTAGTATATCAACCGAATCCGAATTCAAATCATATATTCAGATTATATATTCAAATCATATATTCAAATCATATATTCAGATTATATATCTAAATTCGAATAATTTACTAAATCACCAATTTACTCAACAACTGTCTTCCAAAGTCCATGAAGATTGCAATACTCATAAACTTCCTTAACCTTATCGCCGTCAACAAGAGCGAAAGAAGCAACTGGCTTATCACCAGGCTTAAGAGTCTTTCTCTGTCTACCCTGCTCTGTCTCTATAGCAATCCACTGAATGAAATGAGCATCAAGCATAGGATGATCAACTTCACCAACTGCTACAGTAACGATATTACCGTCAATTGTTACTACAGGTACATGCTTCTCACCTGCTCCATCAGATGTATTTGGCTCAAGCTCAACCATAGTCTCGCCACAGCACTTAACATCACACTGAGCCTTATTAAGATAAGAAATCATATTGTCGCATTTAGTACACTTAAATACCTTCATTTGATAACCTCCTGTCAAAAAAATATTTCGCCTCAAAAAGCTTTTTTTATTATAACATCTTATTATTTAAAAAGATAGTTTGTTTTCATCATAAACTATGAAGCACTTTGATGCTTCTTTTATCATAAACTATGAAACACTTTGATGCTTCTTTCATCATAAACTATGAAGCACTTTGAAACTTCTTTCATCTTCAACCAGGCCAATTTCCTTTGACTCTATGTCGTCGATATGGATAAAACTTCCCGCATCAACCATTCCCAAAAATCTGGATATGGAATCCCTGTCACCCTGAACCTCCAGCTCAACCTTTCCATCATAACGATTTCTCACATATCCAGTAAGTCCCAGGCTCTGGGCCACATAATTAGCCCTATATCTAAAACCAACTCCCTGAACATCACCAGATATCAGCATATGTTTTCTGATCATAATCCTCTCCCGAAAGACAAATGTAACATATAAGCACCACTAGCAATTTAATATATTAACAAGTCAAATCGCGCACGAACCTGGTGCACAATCGATAGAAATAAAGAAAATACCTTAAGACATTTATAGAAGGCCTCAAAACCTCTTAATATAAAGTATGTTACTAAAGTAAAAATTATCACATTTCTTTACATAGCTAACATACTCACCATAATCCATATAATATTTCTTGCCCCAGGAAGAAATCTCAAGAAGAATCCTGTCATCTGTTTCCAGCATTCCAGTAACAGTCACATAGTGATCCTTAGTTTTGGTAAGAGGCTTAAAATGTATAGCCCCGCCAATTTCTTTTCTATCATAGAATACGACTTTGTCTTTTCTAAAAAATCCTGGACCAATTGCTATAATAACCGGAATTTCATTTGTAAGCATCTGACGAATACTATCCAAAAGCTTACTTGGACGGACAAACCAATGAGCCAGATAAGAGTGGCCCGTGGCATTCCTTATTTTTTTCCAATTAAGAAGGAAATATATATTTGCCCCAAGAGATAACATGATTCCAGAAACTCCAAGCTTAGGGAGTATATGAAAAAACTTCTTCTCCATGGACATGACAAACTTTAGATAATCGTCCTTGCCGAAGGAATTAACATTTTTTTCTTCTTTGGCCGTATTCTTTGCAGCTTCTTTTTCAAGAGTAGCCCTAAGAAGGTCCCCTGACGTTACATAATTAAGAACATCCGATGCAGCTATAAGTCCGCAGCCCCATCCCTTTAAGGTTTTACCTTTCTTCGCATTATCTATATCCAGAAACCAGCCCTGATTTCCTCCGAAGGAACCATCCACTGAAATATATGGTTTTCCTAATTTGATTTCATTCTTTAACTTCATAAATTTTGCCCTATCAAATCAAAACAAATTTTTCACAAGTGTATATATATCCACCACGCCTGACATTCACATATAACTTCATCCACCATGCAAATCGCTCGATAAAAAAATTATATATTAAAATCCCTCAAAAATCATCATAAATAAAATATGCCAAAGCAGTTTTCACCACCTTGGCATATTGTTAATAATCTAAATCCAGTTGCTATTATTCTTGCACTATATAGTCATTCTTATTCTATATAGTCATTCTTATTCTATATAGTCATCCTTACTCTATATAGTCATTCTTATCCCATATAGTTATCTATATTCTCATTCCTTACTCTTCGGATGCAGCCTCAACTTCCTTCTTAGCTACATCTTCAGGAGCCTGCTCATATCTTGCAAATTCATATGAGAATACGCCACTACCCTTTGTCATGGAATAAAGCTTTGTATCATATTCATAGAGCTCGATATATGGAACTTCTGCAAGGATTTCCTGATATCCATTATCCAGAGGGTTCATTCCAAGGATTCTTCCACGGCGCTTGTTAAGGTCACCCATAACATCACCAGTGTAATCATTTGGAACCACAACCTTGAAGGATGAGATTGGCTCAAGAAGTACAGGACTTGCATCCATAAATGCCTTCTTAAATGCCTGCTCAGTTGCAACCTTGAATGCAAGCTCGGAGGAGTCTACTGGATGGTAGCTACCATCATAGAGAACAACCTTAACGCCTGTAACAGGATACTTAGCAAGAGGTCCGCTCTTAACTGATTCTGCAACACCCTTTTCAACTGCTGGGAAGTAATTCTTTGGAACTGCTCCACCAACAACAATCTGATCAAATACATAAGGTGTTTCCATATCACCCGATGGCTCCATAGTGATCTTAACGTGACCATACTGTCCATGTCCACCAGTCTGTTTCTTATACTTATACTCAGAATCAACCTTCTTTCTGATAGTCTCCTTAAAGCCTGTTCTTGGACGAAGAAGCTCTATTTCAACCTTGTACTTCTCAAGAAGAACATTCTGAACTGTCTCAAGATGAGTACCACTGATACCGTAGATAAGTGTCTGTCCGTTATCGCCATCATTTACAACATAAATTGTAGGATCCTCTACCATGATCTTGGAGATAGACTGAGCAATCTTATCCTCTTCGCCCTTCTTAACAGCCTGATATCTCTTATATGTATAAGGCTTTGATATAGCAGCTCTGATATAAGTAATAGGCATCTTCTTTGTAGAAAGAGTATCTGTTGTCTGACTTACAGCCAGCTTAGCAAGAGCACCAATATCACCAGCATGAAGTTCCTTAACCTCTTCAGTCTTATTTCCACAGATTGTATAGAGCTTACCAATCTTCTCCTCTGCATCTCTATGATAATTATAAAGCACATCATCAGTCTTCAGAACGCCTGAGCAAACCTTGATGAGTGAATACTTACCAATATAAGGATCGGCAATAGTCTTAAATATGTAAGCTGATTTAGCCTTAGAGAAATTATAATCAGCTTCAAAGACTTCATTATTAGTTGTGTTGATTCCTGCCAGCTTACACATATCAGGACTTGGAAGATACTTGATGATATCAGCCATCAGAGTATACATACCTCTTGCAAGTGTATTTGAACCCATAAGTACAGGAACAACCTCACCTGAATGAACACCAACCTTAAGAGCTGCTCTGATTTCATCCTCTGAGAACTCATCACCCTCAAAGAATCTTTCCATATATTCTTCACTTGTTTCAGCAACAGCTTCAATAAGAGCATCACGGCAGATTGAAAGATTTTCCTGCGAATAATCAGGAACATCAAACTTGTCTACTGTACCCTTATCATTCCAACGCTTTGCTTTCTGCTGAATAACATTTACATATCCAACAAACTGCTCATTTTCTCTAATTGGAAGATGGAATGGAGCTATTCTCTTTCCATACATTTCCTGAAGCTCCTGAACTATCTCACGGAAGCTTGCCTTATCATCATCCATTTCTGTAACGAAAACTATTCTAGGAAGCTTCTTCTTTTCACAGAGCTCCCAAGCTCTCTTTGTACCAACTTCAATTCCTGACTTACCAGAAATAACTATAATAGCTGCATCTGCTGCTGAAATAGCCTCTTCTGTTTCGCCTATGAAATCAGGAGCACCCGGTGTATCCAGAAGATTGATCTTATGTCCATCCCATGGAACAGGAACAACAGTTGCCTTCAGCGACATCTTACGCTTAATTTCTTCCTTCTCAAAATCACTGATAGTATTGCCTGCATCCACAGAACCCATACGATTTGTAAAGCCTGCAAGATAGCTTATAGCCTCAATAAGTGATGTTTTACCACTTCCACTATGTCCAAGCATAACTACGTTACGAATTTTGTCTGTTGTAAAAACATTCATGTAAACACCTCCACAGCTTCATCCCATTATTTTCACGCTTCCCCTTTTTTCGAAAACGCTAATATTAGTATATGAAATTTTGACAATTTCAGCAACCTAAAATGTATATTTTCCATCATTTTCTACAATATATCCAAAAAAATGTGCCATATTCTTCATATACGAGCGTCAAAAAGCATACAAATTCGTCATTTTTTTTCATTAATGTATTTGACATACTTATAATGACATTTTTTTAGTCAAAATCCATAACATATGATAAAAGCGGTTCCCTGATTTAAGGACAAAATAAAACCCGGATTTTATGCTTAACACATAAAACCCGGGAATAAAAACCAAGCAACTATCAATAATTCTTTTTATAATTCTTTTTATAATTCTTTTTATTCTGCTGCACTTTCAGCCGCACTAACAGGAGTATTTTCAACTATGTCTTTAACCTCTGCCTTCATAGCCGCAAGAACATCATCATTAAATGGCTCTGCTTTAAGTTTTTCCCAAGCAGCCTTTGCAGCTGAAGAGATATTTTCAGGAATAAGGGCCTCGTTATCTTTGTAATAACCATAGCCACGATACTTATTGGAGTACTGTGCAACCTCCTGACCCATTGTGCATACCCATACCTTCATATCAGGTTCGCCCGCATGTGTATTGTTACGTGGGCGAAGGTCTATAGACCAGTTTTCATTTTCAAATACGATAATTTGCTTCATGTTTCCCATTTTATAAGTAACCTCCTATTAAGTGATATTAGTAAGGACAATCCCTTTACTTTAAACCTACACTAATAATATACTAGATAGACGGTTTTATTTCAACTCCAGAATGACTAACAATGATACAAATTTTTCAGTAAATTTTACCTAATTTTTCCTCTAAATACTTATAACATTTTTTATAAAAAAAGAGCAACCTTATACCATATCAGCACAAGGTTGCCCTTAGGCTAAATGTTATTTATCACTAGGCTTTGGACCATCTAAAAGAGGATTAGTTTTTACAACCGGATTCTTCTTTGATACATCCTGGGAAGCCGTAACATTTGAAGCTGATGCAGAAGATGCTGCACCTGACATATCACCTGCCACCTTGCTTCCAAGGAAGCTTGAAACTACAGTATTCAGATCAATTCCCATTGAATCTGAGAGACCATCGATGGTCTGCTTGAAGGACTTTGTAACATCCTCTGTAAGTCTTGCAGTATTTCCTTCACCGTACATTGTAATCTTATCGATTTTTCCAAGAGGCTCTGCAATTGCACGAGCAACCTCTGGATACATCTTACAAAGCATTTCTACGATAGCAGCCTCGCCGTACTTCTTCATAGCTTCTGCCTTCTTATCGATACCAGCTGCCTCAGCTTCTGCCTTTGCCTGAATTGCTGCGGCTTCAGCCTGACCCTTAGCCCTGATTCCAGCTGCCTCAGCCTCTGCCTTTGCCATAATAGCTGCAGCCTCCTGCTCCATAGCATACTTATCAGCTTCTGCCTGAATACGCTTAGCTTCTGCAGCCTGTGCAAGCTCGTACTTCTTAGCCTCGGCTTCCTTCTGTCTCTTGTAAAGCTCTACCTCAGCCATCTGCTGCTGACGATATTTGTCTGCATCTGCCTGCTTACGAATCTGAGCATTAAGTTCCTGCTCCTTAACAGCTGCTTCCTTCTGCTTACGTGTAATCTCCTGCTCCTGCTTAGCAATATCAGCCTGAGCCTTTGTAATCTCTATAGTCTTACGCTGTGTTTCCTGCTGAATTGAATAAGCCGCATCAGCCTCTGCCTTCTTAGTATCCTCAATTGTCTTAAGTTCAGCCTTTTTAATAGAAAGATCATTCTGCTTAATAGCGATTTCTGTTTCTGAAAGCACCTTAGCATCATTTGCTTCCTTCTGAGCCTGTGCCTGAGCAATAGCTACGTCTCTGTCTGCATTTGCCTTAGCAATACTAGCTGACTTCTGAATAGCTGCCATGTTATCCTGACCAAGAGCATTTATAAGGTCATTCTTATCTTCAACATGCTGTATATTACAGGAAATGATTTCTACACCAAGTCTGTTCATATCCAGCTGTGCCTTCTCCTGAACCTGATCACCGAAGGACTTACGATCATTACAAAGCTCCTTAAGAGTGATTGTACCAACGATTTCACGCATGTTACCCTGAAGAGAATCAACAAGGGCTTCAGCAATCCTCTGCTCATTCATGTTAAGGAAGTTTGACATAGCTCTCTGAATTCCATCCTGACCAGTCATAAGTCTGATCTTAGCAACTGCATCGATATTAACACCAATGAAGTCAGATGTAGGAACATAGTCACCAGTTTTGATATCAATAGAAATCTGCTTGATAATAAGTTCATCCTTTCTCTCAAGGAAAGGAATCCTGAGTCCTGCACGACCAATGAGAACCTTTGGTGTTCTTCTAAGACCTGATATAATATATGCCTTGTCTGGTGGTGCTTTAACGTAACTCATCATAATAAGAATCACGAAAAATATAATAACAACGCCTAAAATAATATACTTAATCATACTTTTTTCCCTCTCTTTTAATTCAACCTAATCCTTAATCATTAAAATTTAATTCACATATTTTTGATACTTTCGCCGCAACCTGCTCTCAACAAAAAGCCTGGCACCCGGATTAATTAATCTGTATAACATATTTACCCCCCTTCAAAACCATTAATCCAATTAATTAGTTATAGCCAAATGTTATATATTAATCTTACAAATATATAAATAAGGCAAATTCACGAACCATATTTATCAATATATAAATAAATCAAGTCACGAACCATATTTACCAATATATAAATAAATCAAGTCATGAACCATATTTACCAATATATAAATAAATCTGAGTATATAAAAAGAGACTATTTCATGGCAGAAAAACCAAAAATAGTCTCGCAAATTACTCACACTCCGGATTAATTAAAAATAAATCCTATTTTAAATCAATCGTACTGACGAAGATGTAACCAACTGAACATGTCCCCAATATAACTTCCGACACACCCTTGTCTGCTACTCCCTATTTATATATTGAACAGAATATTAACATAAAATAAATATTCTCGTCAAGATAAATCGGAGCCACTTATTGCCTTAGTATTAGTCCTGGACCCACTCAACTTTTCCAGTCTCTATATCATAAAGAGCTCCAATAACATCCAGCTCTCCGTCCTCAATATCAGGATGATCATGGAAGGCTTTTCTTATTATATTTACGCCATGCTTTACATTTAAAACTGTCGCCTTGTATTCATTGGTTTCACTACCTATGGCCTCGTGAATATCATCGATAATGTACTTTATGAACTTATCACTTCCACCATGACTATTAAGGGCAGCACTTATTGCTCCACACTTTGTATGGCCCAGCATGACAATCAAATTCGCATCCAGATGAGAAAATGCATATTCTATACTTCCAAGCTGGTGGTTATCTAGTACATTTCCAGCAAGACGGATTACAAATATATCTCCTATGCCTGCGGAGAAAATAGTTTCCGGTATGACTCTGGAATCTGAACAGGTAATGACTATTGCATAGGGGTGTTGGCCCTCCTTAGCCGTACGAAGGCGGGCATCAGGTGAAACATCCCCCTCATTATGGCCACTTGCGAGATATGTTTTATTTCCCTGTTTCAAAATATCCAAAACCTTTTCATTAGCTGCATTCATGTCTCAAGTCCCTTCTTTTATTATAAAATTTAAAAGCTCATAAATCTTAGATATACATCCATTAATTACAATCGAATTAATCATTAGCTCACAGCTTAAGAACCACCTGAATACCGCTATCCACAAGCTTCTCAAAATCCTGTCCATCTGACTTATTTCCAACGATGGCTCCGTAATGAGTAGGAATCACGACCTTCGGCTTCATCTTATTGATGAGCTTCGCCGCCTCCTTATAATTCATGGTATATGTACCACCGATCGGAATAAGGGCAATATCACAATCAACGCTTTCCGCTTCCTTGGTAGCATCAGTATCACCAGCTATATAAATCCTCTTGCCATCAATATTCAGAATATATCCACACCATCCGGAACGCTTTGGATGAAATGGCTTAACCTTATTATAGGAAGCCACAGTCTCAAATGTAAAATCATCCGTCTCATATTCATTTCCCGGCTCAACTATAATCTGAGTTCCCACAGGTGTCTTCATAATAAGCTTTGCTTCCATAGCCTTTGGAGCTATAAAAACAGTATTTTCATTTATGATCTTAAGAATATCCTTTTCAGAAAAATGATCATAATGGTCATGGGTAATAAAAACATAATCCGCATCATGATTTTCCCCATCTATCTCAAGCGGATCAACATAAATCTTCTTGCCACAGTCAATCAGTATACTACTCTGAGTATTAACAGTAATATTAGTAACATCCATCCCCAATACCTCCTAGATTATCACCAAATAATTTATAACAATTCACCCAGCAACTGTTCTCTCCTGTTAATAAACATTTCCGTTATTCTATAGCTGTCCGTATCCTCATATTTTATACTATGAATCTCTCCATCATCAAAGGAAAGAATCTCAGCATCCGGGAAACCAAGAAGTATGGGCGAATGGGTAACTATAATAAACTGAGCCCCTTCTGTCACGCATCTATTAATTTCATACAAAAGCGAAAGCTGCCTCTGAGGTGATAAGGCCGCTTCAGGCTCATCCAGAATGTAGATTCCACCCGGCTGAAAATTACTCTTCACCACCTTCAAAAAACTCTCCCCATGAGACATCCTATGGAATTCCTCCGGGCCGCCAGGAGCCCTCCTTCCATACTCATCCTCCTTAGTCGCAACATTATAGAAGCTCTCCGCCCTAAGGAAATACCCCCACTTGGGCTTAGTATAACCTCTGGAAAGCCTTATTGCATCACATAATTCCGAATGAGAATCATAGGTGGAAAATGCATAATTCTTGGTTCCACCCTCAGGATTAAAACCATAAGCGATAGCTATAGCCTCCAGGAGGGTTGACTTACCGCTGCCATTTTCCCCTACAAAAAATGTAACCAACTTATCAAATGCAAGCTCCTCAATACCAGCAATAGCAGGAATCTCCCTAAGATAAGAATCCTGGCTGATATCTTCCCACTTTATTCTTATGTCCTTAATAAATAAATTGTTCATGTATGGAAACTCCTGAGTAAAATCATCTTAAAGAATTATATTATCTATATAGCGCAAGTTTAATTTTAAGGCAAGGTTATATATTTAATCATAGAATATATATTTAAGGTTTATTTTTAAGACAAATCTATAAAAGTTTAAACATAAACTAACTATAAATCTTGTATATCCTTAGTGTATCCTCACTATCTGTTCAAATAGACATATCTCCTTATCATTTACCTGCTTATTAATATGATAATGACCGAAGAACCATTTCTTAAACTCAAGCTTCTCCTTAATCTCCAAATGATATTGATTGAGAACATCAAGCTCTCCATCAAATCCAAGCTGGTTAGCAGTATCGGACGCCGCACAATGTGTAATCACAAAATCCACCTTCCAGCCTGCCTTCTCAAGATTATCCCTTCCCTCCTGCATTTCTTCAGGGCTAGGCAGCTCCTGCTCCCACCAGGACCTCTTATTGATCCTGAACAATTTTTCATAATCATTCCACCACAGCTTTATCCTTGGATCATCAGGCTCAAGAACCCCATCCTTTATATCATGGGAGCTTGCACCGCCAAATGCAAATATCTTCAGCCCCTCCAATTCAAAAACCTGGCCTCTCATCAAATGAATCACCGAAGGGCGAATCTTATGAACCTTTCCACCCTTCCAGGTCTCAACAGGCATATCATAAAGCCTGTCAAAATTCTCATGATTTCCATCAA
>JAILGP010000111.1 GCA_024696635.1 Eubacterium sp.
TTCGGTAGCTGGAGTTCTTGCTGGAAAGCCTATGGATGAAACTTTTGCAGAGGAATATAAAGCACTTTTAGTTGAAATAATAGATAATCCTAATCTGCCAATAGTTTTCAATATTAATGTTGGCCATGCAACTCCAAGATGTATTATCCCATTTGGAGTTGAAGCACTTGTTGATACTGAGAAGCAGGTAATCAGATTTAATAGCTAGGGTAAGGATAATCTTTTCGCAAAGGGAGAAATTGGATGAAACCAAGAGGAACAAAAGAACTTCATAGTGAAAGCTATACTCAGGGAGTAAGGGAAAATATGTATTGGCTCCCGATTGCTGAGCTGGACAAATATAAAGCTTTTCCGTCTTTTATGAAGGACTATCTTCAGAACGAACATAGTGGTGTAGAGCATATAGTAACTGATGAAAGAAAGGAAAAAATAAAAGTCTTTAATTGACTTTCTTTAGTTTTTATTGTAAGTTTTGTTTGAGATTTTAAGAAGGAGGAACTTTTGTATGACTACACCTGAGTTTTGCGCATAGCATTGGCTATAGCGATTTGAAAAGTAAAAATATTTCGTAATAGCCGATGCTCCCTAAAAGAAAAAATAATATTTTAGGAGGCACTAGAATGGGCTATTTGAGAGCGGGAGAGGTACTTCCGCGTGAACTAATAGAGATGATCCAGCAATATACAGATGGAACCAATATATATATTCCTCGTAGAGATGAAGTTAGAAGTGGCTGGGGTGAAAAAAAACAGACCAGAAAGATACTTCGTGAGAGGAATGAATCGATATATAAGGCCTATCTGTCAGGTTGTAAAACGACGGAACTTTCTGAAAGATTCTGTTTATCAGAGAAAAGCATATGGCGTATTGTTGGACAAGAAAAGAAAAAAGCAGTATAAGATTTTTACCCCAGAATATGTTTTATTCTGGGGTTTTTTGTCTCAAGTTTAAATATATTAAAAGATGAGGTTGTTAGATCTTAAATCATTATATAATGTTATCATCAAGGAAGATACGGCGCAGGGGATTATGAGTCTGGTTTTAGGAGAAAGATTGAAATGAGAATAGAAACAGAGAGACTTATAATACGTTCAATTGAACGTGGAGATGAAAAAGTCTTTGCTGAGATGGCAAAGGATGGAAGTTTGCATGATATAGGTTTTGATGAAAACTGTTCAGAATGGATAGGTGGATGGATCGATGAAGCTATCAGTCTTGCTGAGAAGGATGACCCAAGAGCAGACTATATTGCTGATGTTATATGTCTAAAAGAAGATGGAAGAGTCATTGGAAGTGTTGGTACTTCTTATTATGAAGATATAGATAAAGTAGGAATTGTCTGGTTTGTTGGATCCGAATTTAGACAAAGGGGTTATGCTTCAGAGGCTGTTAACGCATATGTTGATTATTACTTTGAACATTATGCTGAAGATGAAATCCTGTCTACCATAAGAGATGCAAATGTTCCGTCATGGAAAACTGCAGAAAAGGCAGGATTTGTATTAGAAGATACTCGGATGTATAAAGATATTAATGATAGTGAAGAGCAGCTTTACAGATTTTATGTGATTAAAAGATAGAGGTTATAGAGATGAATTACAGTACGAAAATATCCGAAAGGATGTGGAACCAGTCAGATAAGGGTGTATTGGAAAAGCCAATAGAGTATTCATTGGTGTTATTGTGATGCAACATGGAGTGAAGTATATTCTTGTCAAAGATAGATTTTTAGTGCGTTTGCAATGTTTCCGAAATGTTCTGTAATGTTTTTGCAATGTTTCGCAATGTATGATATGTTTATGGAAGAACAATCTGGAAGTAGGAAGGTGAAGCCTTTGGCTTGACTTTAGAGGAAATAGACAAGACAAAGAATTATATCAGCTTGTCTGGATGTTGCGAACTTGATGGAACGAGGTGGAACTGGATTCCAGACAATGATTGAAAGCTATGAGGATTGTGATGAAACATTGCAGCCGGTTTAAACGGTAAAACTGTTGGATTACTGTATGAATGTTATGTATATACCTATGTTAAAGATATAATTAATTATGGTGGTAATGAGGATAATCTATACGAAAAGGTAATTAAATAATTATTTGTTATATTTGTAAATCAGGTGTAGAAAGGAGAATATGTAGCAGTATGATTAAAGTATATTGTTATTCTAAATGTTCAACATGTAAGAAGGCTTTAAAATGGCTGGATGAAAAAGGAGTTAAGTATCAACTGATAGATATTAAGGAAAATCATCCTGATGAAAAGACTCTCAGAAATCTGCATAAAAAGAGTGGCCTTCCATTAAAGAGATTTTTTAATACCAGTGGAATGATATATAGAGAAATGGAGCTTTCAAAGAAATTACCAGATATGAGTGAGGATGAGCAGTATAAATTACTTGCTTCTGATGGTATGATCGTAAAAAGACCATTACTTATTACAAAGGATAAGGTTCTTACAGGATTTAAAGAAAATGAATGGGAAGAGGCGATAGAAAAATAGTAATTAATTGATTTTATATAGCAGTCGGGTGAGTCTCGGCTGCTATTCTTTTGTTTTTGTTGTTTAGGATATATGGTAAAATAAGTGATATATTTAATAAGAGTGGGGGAGAGTGGATGAGGTTGCTGGAAAATTAAGTATAATATAGTATTATCAAAAGGGGAAATATAGGCAATCTATTCACAGCCCAGCTGGCAAAATAAAAATCAGGATTATCATACATAGGAGAATAAATCACATTCAGTAGAGCCATTTTTTTGGTATGCAGTAATTGACAATACACTGACAGGTATTGTTTTAGTATTTATTGGTATGATTATTGGAATAGTCTATATAGTTTTTTTATTTTGGGATGGATATTGGTTCATACTATACAACCATATAAAGTGATAATATAGAAAAGAGGAAAATCATGTCAACAAGAGAGTCGACGCAAGGTAGTACAAATATAAAAATCAGGGAGCCTAAACAGTATAATGTTATTATGCTTAATGATGATTTTACAACTATGGAGTTTGTGGTATCTATTTTGATAGATATATTTAAAAAGGATCATACAAGTGCAAATCAGATTATGATGTTTGTCCATAAAAAGGGCAGAGCTGTTGTTGGTGCGTATCCATATGATATTGCCTTATCTAAGGTAAATAAAGCCATGGACAGAGCTAGAGCAGAAGGTTTCCCTTTCAGAATGACTATTGAGGAGGCATAGGAGATATATGACTATTTCAAGTGAAGTATCAGCTATTCTTGAGGCTGCTGCTGTAAGGGCCGGGAAGAATAAATATGAATATATAACTCCAGAAGGAATTCTACTGGAAATGACATTTAATAAAACCTTTTATCAGGCATTTGAAAACTGTGGAGGTTCTGTTCAGGAGCTTGGGGAAAAGCTGACAAGCTATATGGAAGAGAATATCGATAAAGTAGAGAAACCACCTCAGCTTTCAGCCTTTGCGGAGTACATATTTATATATGCTGAGACTCAGGCTGAAAACAGTGGATGTAAAGAGATAAAGATGCGTCATATGTTAAAAGCATTATGGGAGCTGGATGACTGCTATGCCACATATTATATGGAAGAACAGGATGTAAATGAGGTTGATCTCTTCAGGGAAATAGCTGATTTAGAAGATATAGAAAATATAGAAGATATAGAAGATATAGAACAGGAAGATATTCAAGAAGAATCTGGTCTTATAGATGATATGGATTATGGTAAAGATCATAGAAATAAAAGTGGTGATTGGCCAGGGGAATCTGGAAAAATAGAGATAAAAAAGCTGAATGGAAGCTTTTTGCCCCTTGCCTTAATGAGAGTCTTCAGGATGTGAATCCGCTTATAGGTAGAAAGGACGAGATAGAAAGAACTATTCAGATTCTATGTAGAAAGGATAAGAATAATCCATTACATATAGGAGAACCTGGAGTCGGAAAAACCGCTATAACATATGGTTTAGTTGAGATGATAAGAGAAAACCTGGTTTCTGAACCTTTAAAGGGAAGCAAGGTTTTTGCCCTTGACTTAGGTGGGATGCTGGCAGGAACCCAGTATCGTGGGGATTTTGAAAAGAGATTCAAAAAGGTTCTTTCTGAAATAGAAAAAGAAGAAAAACCGATAATATACCTGGATGAAATTCATAATCTTGCAGGAGCAGGAGCTGTAGGTGAAAGTTCTTTTGATGCGGGAAATATGCTAAAACCCTATCTATCTGAAGGACATATAAGGTTTATCGGTGCAACTACATTTGATGAGTATAAAAAATATTTTGAGAAGAATAAAAGCCTGGTCAGAAGATTTCAGAATGTGGAAATCAGGGAGCCGGACCAGTCTGAAACAGTAGAAATTCTTGAAGGACTAAGAGAAAAATATGAAAGCTTTCATGGTGTTAAATATCAGGATGGTTTATTTGACTATGCAGTAGGCATGGCTTCAAAGTACATAAATGAACGTTTTCTTCCAGATAAAGCAATTGATCTTATCGATGAAGCTGGAGCTTATAGGAAGCTTCATAAGAAAGATACGGATATTCAGGTGGTGGATAAGGATGATATTAATGAGGTACTTACTAAAATCTGCCGCGTGCCAATTGAATCAGTAGAAACAGATGATGTTGCTGGACTTGCTACATTGGAGACTCGTATTAAATCATTAGTATTTGGTCAGGATGAAGCAGTATCCCAGGTTGTAAATGCTATTAAATTTTCACGGGCTGGATTACTTGAGGAAGGAAAGCCTCTGGCAAGTCTTCTTTTTGTGGGACCGACGGGAGTAGGAAAAACTGAAATTGCAAGGACCCTTGCAAAAGAGCTTGGGGTAAAGCTTATTCGTTTTGATATGAGTGAATATGCTGAAAAACATACAGTGGCTAAGCTGATAGGTGCCCCGGCTGGATATGTAGGATATGAAGAAGGTGGACTTCTAACAGAAGAAATTCGAAAGAATCCATCCTCAGTACTTCTCCTGGATGAGATAGAAAAGGCTCATGGGGATATATTTAATGTGCTGCTTCAGATGATGGATTATGCAACACTTACTGATAATCAGGGAAGGAAGGCAGATTTTAGAAATGTAATAATTATCATGACCTCTAATGCAGGAGCCAGCCGATTGGGTAAGCCTAGTATTGGATTTGTTCAGGGCTATGCAGATGATAAAGTTCTTGAGGAAGAGGTGAAGAATACATTTCAGCCGGAGTTTAGAAATCGTCTGAACAGGATAGTTATGTTTAATGGTATGGATGACAAGATGGGAGCCATGGTTGTTGATAAAAAGCTTTCTGAGCTTGTGGATATGTTAAGTAGAAGAAGGATTGATCTGGAAACTACAGACCAGGCTCGTCTTTTAATACAGAAGAAGGGAATCAGTAGAGAATATGGTGCAAGAGAAGTGGACCGTGTTATCAGAAATGAGATAAAACCACTGCTGGTTGATGATATTCTTTTTGGCAAGCTTAAGGATGGTGGAAAAATTAGGCTTTCTGTAAGTGGTGAGGAATTTAAAGTGGAAGTATAGTAAGAGGTGGTGTTTTGTCTATATTTAAATTGTCAAAGGATTATATAGCATTTCCAGATCCCTCTCTTGCTGAGCCTGATGGACTTTTAGCAATAGGGGGAGATCTCTCGGTGGAAAGACTTCTTATGGCATATAAGAACAGCATATTTCCATGGTATGATGACCAAAGTCCCATATTATGGTGGAGTCCACCAAAGAGATATATTATAATTCCGGAGGATATTCATGTATCCCATTCTATGAAGAAATTCTTTAAAAAGCATGATGTGAAGATAGAGATAAATCGTGATTTTTCAGATACTATGCATCATTGCAGGATGGCTCATAAGAGCCAGGGAGAATGGATAATAGATGAAATGGAAGAAGCATACGGAGCCCTTCATAAAGCTGGCTATGCAATGGGAGTAGAATCCTTCATAGATGGGAAAATGGCTGGGGGACTTTATGGCGTAGTTATAGGCAGATGTTTTTTTGGGGAAAGTATGTTTACTGAAATTGAAAATGGTTCTAAGGTTGCCCTTATACTTCTTTCTAAATTACTTGCAGAAAAAGGCTTTAGCTTTATTGATTGTCAGTTTTATACGGAACACCTGGAAAGCATGGGAGGAATAAGTGTCAGCAGGGATGAATATCTCCAAATGCTAAGAAATGGTATTTAGGATAAAGGAGATATTAGAAGATTTACCTCCAAATTTAATACAGGATAATAAAGGAAGGTTATTATTAATGACCATAGAATAAGGGATAATTAGATTGATGATAAATATAGATGCAGAAATATATAGTCAGTTTAAATGCAAGGCTGATAAATGTAATCACACATGTTGTAAGGGTTGGGAGATAGATATAGATCAAGATACCCTTGACTATTATAAAGGCCTGGATACAGAACTTGGAAATGAGATAATGAAGAATATTCAGGAGGGTGAGGACATATCCTTTAAGCTGACTGAGGATGAAAAATGTCCATTTTTAAAGTCTGATGGACTGTGCAGGATAATAGAAGAATTAGGTGAAGAGGGCCTATGTGATATATGCCGTCTGCATCCCAGATTTTATGAGAATATAAAGGATTATAGTTTGGCAGGACTAGGACTTAGCTGTGAAAGAGTATCGGAGCTAATGTTTGAAAAGAAGAGACTGGAATTTATAGTAGGCGATAGTCAAAAAAAGATAAACTTTTATGAACTATTGAATCTCTTAGATATTAATACAATGCAGGACTATTTAAGTCTATCAAAGGTGATTTCTCCTTACCTTGAGAAATCAGAGATAGAAAAAATATTAGATATATTGCAAAATACAGAGCCGATTGATTGTAAGTGGAAGGATGAGGTTGAAGAGGTAAAGGAAAACTATAATAAGTATCTTACTGGTTTAGACTTAGAAAAATATGAGCTTATATATCAATATATTTTGTTTAGGCAGTTAGAATTGGTAGAATCCTATGGAGTAAGGAAGATAATAGCTTATGCGATTTATAGTATTATATATATAATGCTTTATGCTTCTTTGATTTGTGATGATATAGAAGCTGTAAGGAGATGGTCTGAACAGATAGAATATA
>JAILGP010000145.1 GCA_024696635.1 Eubacterium sp.
GATGGTACCACCTGTTGCCAGGGCAGAGAAAACCTGAATAATCAGAGTATTAATGGAATCTGTTAAGGAAACAGCTGATATAGCAGCGCTTCCTATATTAGATACCATAACAGTATCAACCATACCCATAAGGGAGTTGAGAAGCTGTTCCAGCATTAAAGGAACTAGAAGTGCTTTGAGAGCCTGGTTATCAAACATCAGGTCTTTAAAGTCTATTTTGCTTTTATCATATAATTGAAATTTTCTAATTGTGGGGATAATTATATTTGTCATAATTTTTACAGCTTTTATTAAATTTAAAAAACATAAAGTGATAAACCTCATCGCATCAGTATTATAATGGATGAGGTTTTTTAGTCAATATTCTTATTTTCCAATTTTTGTCATATTTTTTCTGATTTTTGTCTTTATCAAGGGATAACCCCGGGATTAGCCGGGGTTAAGGGATAAAGGGTTATAGTCAGAGAACAACACCATCTTTAAAAATGGATATCTCACGATAGCCTTTTTCTTCTGATTTGGTTTTCCTACCACTGGCTATTTCCATGACAAAATCAAGCAGTCTGTCGGAAATACTATCCAGTGATTCTCCATCCGCCACAGATCCGGCATTAAAATCTATCCACCCGGGTTTATTTTGGAAAAGGGCATTATTGGTGGATATTTTTATAGTAGGTGCCGGCGCTCCAAATGGTGTGCCTCGTCCTGTCGTAAAAAGTATCATATGTGCTCCTGCTGCGGTAAGATCTGTAGCAGATACAAGATCATTACCAGGTCCTGACAGGAGGTTAAGGCCTCTAATTTTTACCGGCTCTGAATAAGAGAGAACATCGGTAATCTGGGCACAACCACCTTTCTGAACACAACCACAGGATTTATCTTCAAGGGTAGTGATTCCACCTGCCTTGTTTCCAGGACTAGGATTCTCGTAAACCACCTGTCCGTGGGAAACAAAATAATCTTTGAAATCATTTACCATTTTGACTGCTTTATTAAATACGTCTTCATCCAGACATCTGTTAAATAATATTGATTCAGCTCCAAACATTTCAGGTACTTCGGTAAGAATACTTGTACCACCCATTGATATAAGCTTATCTGAAAATGCACCAACAGCAGGATTTGCAGTAATTCCAGATAGTCCGTCGGAACCGCCACATTTCATGCCTACCACCAGTGAACTTGCAGGACAGCTTTCTCTTTTGAATTTACCTGCATATTCAGCAAGCTCTTTAAGAAGCTTTGTCCCTTCCTCAATTTCATCAGAAAAATTCTGGCAGGTAAGGAACTTTACCCTTTCTGGATTCCAGTCACCAAGAGCTTCCTGAAACTGAGTCATGGTAAGATTTTCACAGCCCAGACTAAGAACCAGAACAGCCCCTGCATTTGGATGCTTAACAAGAGAGGATAGGAGTTTTTTTGTCTGTTCATGATCTCCGCCCAGCTGGCTGCAGCCGAAGGGATGGGTGAATGTATAGAGTCCGTCTATGGAGCCCTTTACTAAGTCCTGATTTTCCCTGACTAATTCCTTTGCTACTTCGTTTACACAGCCTACGGTAGGTATGATCCAGATTTCATTTCTGATTCCCACCTTACCATCCTCACGCTTATATCCCTGAAAGAATTTGTCAGAGACTGATGGAAGCTCAAATACCTTATGGTTATAGGTATATTCACCTGCTTCTGAAAGATTTGTTTTTGCATTATGGGTATGAACCCACTGACCCATTTTAATAGGGCGCTTTGCCAGAGCTATAACATTTCCATATTTAATGATAGGAGAGGACTCTTCAATATCTGTAAGAGCAATCTTATGCCCCCTCCCGATTTCTTCAAGAGCTTTTACCTCTATATCATTAATGGTGATTATTTCATTTTCATTTATATCTTCAAGAGCGACAGCAACATTGTCACTGGGATTAATCCTGATTAATTTCATAAATTGAATCCTTTCAGTATATTCCTGTTTTTAAAGGAATATGTTGAGTTTGCTTATTCCTGGATAAGCTTTAATGCCTCATAGATTCCCTTTTCTCTTATGAGTTTCAGGTCGTTTATAACCTCACTCTGAAAATCCTTAAGGTTTATTAAGGCATCTCCCCACATCTTCTGATTACTAATTACTGCATTTGCAAGGGTCTGGTCATCGTCATCCTTATGGTCATAGAAGAAATCCAGTATCCACTGGTCATCCTTTATTTCATAGGTATCCTGACCTCTCTTACCTATAAGGCATCCGTCACCCTTAGTTCTGCCACCATGATAGAAGCAGATGTAGGCTGCAAATGAAAATGTAAGACATCTTGCTAGCTTACCCTGATTTCTCCTAGCATATTCCATTAGTGAAGGCATGCAGCGAGCCTGCCATTTGGAAGAGGAATTAAGGGAAATAGAAAGAAGCTGGTGATCCACATAAGGATTCTTAAATCTTTCGGTTACGTCTGCAGCAAACTGGTCCAGCATATTCCTTGGAAGATCCAGAGTAGGAATAACCTCTTCATATAAGGTTTTATCCATAAATCCACGGATAACATCATCCTTCATACAGTCTCTTACTATATTCTGACCTGAAAGATAAGCTGCCAGGACAAAGGAGGTATGAGCTCCATTAAGGATACGAACCTTACGCTGCTTATAAGGACTTACGTCATCAACAACAATAATAGGAAGACCAGCCTTTTCAAAAGGAAGCTCATCCTTAATAGACTGTGGGCCTTCAATTACCCAGAAACCAAAGACCTCTCCTGTATCAATAAGGTCATCCTTATAACCAAGCTCCCTACATATATCCTCTGCTTCATTTCTTGGGTAACCAGGAACTATTCTGTCTACAAGGGTAGAGCAGAAGATATTATCGTTATCTACCCACAGACGGAAATCATTTTCAAGACCCCAGAGGTCAATATATTGGTGAACGCATTTTCTAAGCTCATCACCGTTATGGTCAATAAGCTCACAGGATAATATGATAAATCCAGGAAGCTTATTCTGATATCTCTTATAAAGGAAGGATGTAAGTTTTCCCGGGAAGGAAGCAGGTGGTGTATCTGTACTCTTACAGGAAGAGTCAAATGTTATGCCTGCCTCAGTTGTATTTGAAACAATAAATCTAAGGTCTGGATTTTTGGCACAGTCCATAAGCTCGTCATAATTCTGATATGGATTTAAGCATCTTGATATGGAAGAAATAACTCTTTTCTTATTTACTGCCTGTCCATTTTCTGAACCTCTCAGGAAGAGTGTGTAAAGCCCGTCCTGATCATTTAACATGGAGCAAAGTCCCTTGCCTATAGGCTGAGTTACGCAGACCTTTCCATTAAAATCTGCTTTTTCATTCATCACATCAAAAAAGTAATCAACAAAAGCACGGAGGAAATTACCTTCGCCAAATTGAAGAACCCTTTCAGGTGCTTCTTTAAGAAGGTAGCCATCATAATTTTGTGATTCCAAAGTTTTATAACTTAGTTGTTCCATAAATATTGCCTTTCTATGTCCTTAGTCAATGTTGAAATATCTTGCCGCGTTATTGTAGCTTATACCCTGAACAATCTTCTTAAGAGATTCTTCATTGTTTGGATATTCTCCATTTTCAACCCATGTGCCTATAAGGTTACACATGATTCTTCTGAAATAATCATGCCTTGTATAGGAAAGGAAGGAACGGGAATCTGTAAGCATTCCAACAAAGTTTCCAAGAAGTCCAAGATTAGCAAGTGATCTCATCTGTTCCTCCATACCATCTCTTGAATCCAGGAACCACCAGGCAGCTCCCATCTGAATCTTGCTTGGAACTTCTGTTGACTGGAAAGCTCCCATACATGTACCTATAAGGTTGAAATCATTATGATCAAGAGAGAAGAGTATAGTCTTAGGAAGTTCATTAGTCTGGTCAAGGTCAGAAAGAAATGCAGCCAGCTGGTCCCCACAGTTACTCTTGGCAATCATGTCATAGCCTGTGTCAGGTCCTTCCAGATCAAACATTCTCTTGTTTACATTACGGGTACAGGAATAATGAATTTCCATGGCAAAATTTTCTTTATGATACTTACGTCCAAGATGAAGAAGGAGAGTGGTCTGATATTTATCCACTTCTTCTTTAGTAAGCTTCTTTCCTTCCTTTGCCTTTTTAAATATCTGGTCAGCCTCTTGGATAGTACATTTTTCATATGGAACGTAATCTAATCCATGGTCTGTTGCTCTAGCTCCATGAGCCTTGAAATAGTCAACTCTCTGGTCAAGTGCATCCATTATATCTTCGATTGAATCAAGATCATCCTTACCAACTGAGGCAGCAAGCTTCTTAATATAGTCAAGGAATCCATCCTTTTGAATATTGATTGCTTTGTCCGGTCTGAAGGATGGCCTTACCATAAATTTGATGTCAGGATCATTTAAAATCTTCTCGTGATATTCAAGTGAATCGATAGGATCATCAGTTGTTCCTATATATTTAACATTTGACTTTTCTATGATTCCTCTTACAGTAAGGGATGGGTCATTCTGCAGCATATCCTGAGTTTTGTCCCAGATTTCCTTTGCATTTTCCATAGTAAGAGGCTCTGTGATACCAAAATACTTCTTTAATTCAAGATTACACCAATGATACATTGGATTACCTATTGCCATTTCCAGTGTCTGGGTAAAGGCCAGGAACTTATCATATGGATCAGCGTCTCCGGTTACAAGTTCTTCATCCACACCATTCGAACGCATGAGTCTCCACTTGTAATGGTCTCCGAAGTAGGAACCGTCAGGATTCTTTCCTCCAAGCCATATTTCAGCTATATTGTTAAAACGTCTGTTTTCAAAGATTTCCTTCTGTGATATATGACAGTGGTAATCAATGAGAGGCATATCTTCTGAATATTCGTGAAACAGCTTCTTTGCGGTTTCGTTGTATAACATAAAGTCTTTATCCATAAATTGTTTCATTCTTTATAAATCCTCCGATTTATCCTTATTTTTTGTAAGCGCTTACATTATAGCAACAAAATTTTCTTTAAGTCAAGTGAAAGCCCTTACATTTTTTGCAAAAATAAAAAATATTCCTACAAAAAATAAAATTTCTGTAAAAATATTTTTTAATAAGCAAAAAATATGTATTTTAAAATTCTAAAAATTAGTAGTTTGTCTTTTTATCAGTGAGCAGGCTACAATCTGTTTTTGAGATATAACATTTGGATCTTTATTTAATACAGCTATCATTCGGTCTATTGAATCGTTACATACTTTTTCCAGCCTGTTATCGACACTGGTGAGTTCGGGGTTGGAACATATACAAAGACTGGAATTATTGTAGCCTATTATATTTATATCATCTGGTATCCTTATTCCCTTTTTTATTGCATATTTTATTGCACCAACTGCCATTCCGTCATCGGTGGCGAAAACTCCGTCAAATTTAAGGTTTGCATCAAGAAGAAGATTTTTCACTACCGAAATATCATTTTTTGTATGAATCATCAGCTTTTCTGAAGGAAGCTTACCTATATCCTTATGAGCCTGTATGTATCCGGCCTTTTTCTGATTTGCTGAATAGGATCTGGAATCCGTAAGAAATAGTATTTTCTTGTGACCAGAGTTAAGCAGGGAAGAAGTGGCATCATAGGAGGCCTGATAATCATTGGAGCCGGTACAATATATATTTTCACCATCAACCATTCCATTAATAAGGAATAGGGGTTTTGATTTAGCCGCCTGAAGTATGTGGTCTGTGTTATGGGTTTCATCTTCAGAGCCAGCATAAGTAGATCCAACAAGCATAAGAGCATCAATTCTTTTTTCGATAAGCATCTTAATATGGGATTCCTTACCTGCTGCTTCATAGCCGCTGCATCCCAGAATCATATCATAGCCATTTTTATGTAATTTCTCTTCTATATGTGAAACAGCCTGGGACAGGTAGGCGTCAGAAATACCAGGAACAAGTACACCTATACTGTGCATAGAGTCAAGACCAAGACCCTGAGCGAATACATTTGGAGTATAATCAGTTTCTTCTATTATAGCCATTACCTTATTGCGGGTTTTTTCACTGACCTTATTACTTCCGTTAACTACGCGGGAAACGGTGGCGATAGAGACCCCGGCTTTTTCGGCAATATCATAAATATTCATATAACGTATATCCTCCTGAATATTTGATCAATAACTTAAAACTTGGACTTAAAAAGAATTCCAGATATTTATAAATGAAAATATCAATAACAATTTAATAACAATTAAATAACAATTATTGGATTATTTTTTGATTATAGATTAAAAAAATTAAAATAACAAATCCTTTCTGCAAGGCACTTGGTATGCCTTAAAATCTCAAACACTAAAAATCATTATAAATAAAATTAAATAATTGGGATAGTTTTTTTTGAAGGGGCTTCTTATACTACTCATATATTTAGGAGGAAAACATGCAAAGTATTTTATCAAAGGACAATTCGGATATAAAAAATGTTATATATTCTGGAGATTTGTATGCCAGAAAGCTTCATGAGGATGGAAGACCCTATCATACCTTCAGAACATATAGTCTTCTTGTGGATGGAAATAATATAAGCTTTGAAAATTGCTTATTTGAAAATACAGCCGGAAGGGGAGAGAATGTGGGACAGGCCATAGCCCTTTATCTGGATGGAAATAATATAAAACTGAAAAACTGTATTATATTTGGACATCAGGATACCCTTTTCTTAGGACCTCTTCCTCCAAAGGAATATGAAAAGGACGGATTTCTTGGACCTAAACAGTTTACCCAGAGGGAAGACAGAACCTTTTATTTTGAAAGCTGTATTATCTATGGAGGCGTGGACTTTATATTTGGTGGTGCCACAGCCTATTTTGATAACTGCCAATTTATAAGTAATGAAGCAGGATATGTCTTTGCTCCATGTACACCTGAACATGTTAAAGAAGGCTTCGTAGCAAGAAACTGCAGATTTCTTTGTCAGGAGGGAATTTCCCCTGGAAGCTGCTTTATAGCAAGACCCTGGAGAGATTATGCCAAGGTAAGAATTGAAAACTGCTATCTGGATTATCATATAAATCCCAAGGGATGGGATGACTGGGGTAAAAAAGCTGCAAGGGACAGGGTCTTATTTGAAGAAAAAAATTCCTATGGCCCAGGTGCTGCAGACCATAAAAGACCGGAATATGTCCATATTCTTTAATTTGTTTCATCCTTTATGCTCTGATATAGTACAGCATCTGTATATTTAGCCTTCCTATACTCCCTTGGAGATAGCTTGTACTTTTTTTTGAAGGCATCTTTAAAGTAATTACTATCAGAAAAGCCTGTATTGAAGGCTACTTCAGTTATGTTATGGTCCGTAGAAAGAAGCTCGGTTGCTGCATGTCTGAGTCTTGTATCAATGATAAATTCCTTAAGCCCGGCTCCAGTTACCTGATGGAATTTCTTACTGAAATAGCTTGGACTAAGGCCTGCCATCTCAGAAATATATTCCAGTGTAAGGGGCTGGTTATAATTGGCAGATATATATTTTACTATAGATAAAATAGCAGGATCACTAATGTCATTACTTTGATCAGAAAGTATAAGGCCGAATCTGTTGATATAAATCAGAAGCTCCCGGAATTTTAATTGCATCATAGTCTTGGTAGAGGTGTCATCCAGTTTATCCTCTGCAAGCATTTCTGTAATTGTTTTATTGACGGTAGAAACATAAGTACTAGGTATATGGACAGCCTGAGTCTGTAGAAATCTTTCTTCAAAGGTTGATATAAATGGTTTCCCATTGTCATAAATATCCATATGATTAAAATATATATTCACTCTTGTACACTGGGTATTGTAAATAACAAAATGATTAAGATTGGGCGGAATGATTATCATATTTCCAGCCTTCATATTTAATATCAGAGAGTCTATATGGAGGGTACAGTTACCCTGTTTAACGTAGTAGAGTTCATAATAATTATGAAAATGATTTGGCAGGGTCTTAAAATTTGCATTTCGAGTGAGTGAATTAATATAGATTCTATCTATAGCTGTATCGGATGTTCTCATGTTTTGCCTCTTTCATAGCTTTATATTTGTGGTTAAAACAAAATTTATTAGCAGGTTTATTAGCAGGTTTAATGTGAAAATAGGGGAAATGTAAAAGATACAAGTTAAAATACCCTATTTCTATAGGAAAAAATATACATAAAAATCAAAAAAAATCAAAAAAATTTATATAATAATATCATAAAGATGACAAAAAATCAGTTATTTTTCTAGAAATTTAACTAAAATAATGTAGAATTGATGTCATAACTGTAATATTTTAGTAGTACAAAGAAAAAGAAAGCGCTTACATTTCAAAAGAACGTAAAAAATAATTTATAACTTGAAGAGGAGGTTATAACGAATGGTTAAGAAGAAACTTATAAGTGCCATCCTTGCAACAGCTATGGTTGGGGCAGCACTTACCGGATGTGGAAGTAGTGGTGAGACAACAGAAGCACCAACAGAAGCAACAGAAGCAACAGAGGCGACAGAGGCAGCAACAGAGGCAACAGAGGCAGCAGCAGATGACGCAGCAGCAACAGATGATGCAGCAACAACAGATTATGAGGAATGTACAATAACATTTGACTGGTGGGGCGGTGATTCCAGACATGAAGCAACACAGAATGCTGTAAATGCTTTTATGGAGAAGTATCCTGGAATCAAGGTTGAAATAAACTTTGGTGCATGGAGCGACTGGGAGACAGCCAAGGCTGCAGAATATGTATCTGGTAACAATCCGGATGTACAGCAGACAAACTTTGACTGGATAAATAAGTATGATGCTGATGGAACAACTTTCCTTGATCTTAATACAGTTTCAGATGTTCTTGATCTTTCACAGTATGATAGTGAAACACTTGCAATAGCTCAGGATGTTAATGGTGGTCAGGCAGGTATCCCTGTTTCACTTACAGGTCGTACCTTCTACTGGAACAAGGCTACATTTGAGCAGGCAGGTCTTTCAGTTCCTACTTCTCTTGCAGAGCTTGAAGCAGCAGGTCCTGTATTCAAGGAGAAGCTTGGAGAAGATTATTATCCACTTGTAATCGGTGCTTATGATAGAGCAATCCTTGTTGCTTTCTATGAGCAGGCACAGACAGGTTTACCAATTATTGATGAAAATGGTAACTTTACACTTACACAGGAGCAGCTTACAGATGGTCTTAAGTTTATACAGAGACTTGAAGAAGAGCATGTTATTCCTACAATCGCTTATATTGATGGCGAAGGCGCAGATTCAATGGATAAGTCAGCAAGATTTATCAATGGACAGTATGCAGGTATCTTCGAATGGGATTCATCATCAGCTAAGTATGTATCAGCACTTGGTGACAATGGTGCAAACCTTGTAGTGGGTAATGAGTTTGAAGATATGGGTCCTAATGGTTCTGGAGTATATAAGAAGGTTTCTCTTATGTTCTCAATCAGTGCAAAGACTGAGCATCCAAAGGAAGCTGCTATGCTTCTTAACTATCTTTTAAATGATCCTGAAGGTGCTGCAATCATGAGTACAGAGCGTGGTATCCCTGAATCAAAGGCAGCTTACGATACACTTGATGCTGCAGGAGCTATCGACCCTATGACAGCAGAGGCTCATTCAGCAGTTATGAGTTCAAATCCACTTTACTGGAATCCACTCTTTGATGATTCAACACTTAAGGGCGACACAGCTATGTATAACACAGTATATCAGCAGCTTTCATATGGACAGGATGCTTCAGGAGCAGAGTATACTCTTGAAACAGCAGCTCAGCAGCTTTACGATGCTTATACAGCAATTGCTCCTTCAAAATAAGAAAAATAATATATAATATATGAAAAATACGGCCTGTTGGGGAAGGCTCTTCTCCGACGGGCTTTATTAAAAAGGAGAGAAGATTGTGAGTACGGCAAATTCAAAAGTAAAAACAGAAGATAAGGCTCTCCCAAAACAAAAAACCTCATGGAAAAAATTCCGTAAAAGGAATGTGGGTTTTTTATATATTCTTCCATGGCTAATAGGTTTCCTTGTTTTTAAGGCCTATCCATTTTTATCGTCACTATATTATAGTTTTACAGACTATAACCTTTTCAAAGGCGTAACCAAATATACATTTCAGAATTATATTGATGTCTTCACCATTCCAACTGAAAAAAATTCCCTTATTATTACATTTAAATATGCATTCATGACAGTTCCACTTAAATTATTATTTGCTCTGTTTATAGCATATATCCTTAACTTCAAGCTTAAGGGAGTAAAATTCTTCCGTACAGCATACTATATCCCATCAATTCTTGGTGGTTCAGTAGCTATTGCAGTTCTCTGGAAGGCACTTTTCAGCGATGATGGTCTTATAAGATCAGGCTTTGGGGCTCTTGGCATAGATACACCACATTTTATGTCGGATCCTAAATGGGCACTTTTCATGATCTGCTTACTTCGTGTATGGCAGTTTGGTTCCGCCATGGTTGTATTCCTGGCTGCTCTTAAGGGAGTTCCAGAGGATTTATATGAGGCGGCAAGTATAGATGGGGCTGGAAAATGGAGACAGTTTTTCTCGATTACAGTTCCACTTATCACACCTGTAATTTTTTACAATCTTGTAACACAGCTTGTACAGGCATTTCAGGAATTCAACGGACCATATATTATTACAAAGGGTGGTCCTCTTGGTTCAACAACACTTATGTCACTTCTTATATATAACAATGCATTTACATCCTATGACATGGGTAAGGCAAATGCACAGGCCTGGGTACTTTTCGTAATCCTTATGATATTTACAGCAATATCATTCTGGAGCCAGAAGTATTGGGTTTATTATTCAGATGATGAAGGGAGGTAAATAAAATGGCAGACGCAAAAAATAAAAATCTTAATAAAAATGATCAGCCAGTTATCAGCCCTTCAGCAAAATCAATTGCAGCCCAGGCAAGGTTAAAGAGAAGACGTACAATCAGTACGGTTATCAGATATATTGTTCTTATAATAGTAGGAATAATAATGATTTATCCACTTATATGGATGGTGGGAGCAACATTTAAGGAAAATAGTGAGATATTTACATCTATGAACCCTATCCCTGCTAAGGCGACATTTCAGGGCTATAAGGATGCGATGAAGAGCTATGGTGGAAATATTAATATATGGATGGCACTTCTTAATACATATACTTATGTTTTACCAGAGGTTATTCTTACAGTTATTTCATCTACTCTTGCAGCCTATGGATTTTCAAGGTTTAAGTTTATTGGTCATAAAGTACTCTTTGCGCTTATGATGGCTATGCTTTTCCTTCCTCAGGTTGTACTCAATGTTCCTCAGTATATGCTCTTCAATAAATTTGGATGGATAGGTTCACAGTGGTATGCACCACTTATAGTTCCATCAGCATTTGCGGTAGAAACATATTTTATATTTATGATCATACAGTTCCTTCGTGGAGTTCCTAAGGATCTTTCGGAGGCAGCTGAAATCGATGGATGTAATTCCTGGAAGACACTTTGGAAAATTATTGTTCCAATGATCATGCCGGCAATTGTATCATGTGCACTTTTCAAGTTCATGTGGTCATCAAATAACTTCCTTGGACCACTCCTTTATGTAAATACACCAGCTAAGTATCCAGCTACAATTTTTGTTAAGTTATCAATGGATAGTGATGCAGGTTTCAACTGGAACCGTGTTCTTGCAACTTCACTTATATCCATACTTCCTAACATTACTGTATTCTTCTTAGCTCAGGATCAGTTCGTTGAGGGTATTTCTGCAGGTGGCGTTAAGGGTTAATTTAGGAGATAAAAAATATGTTAAATAAGATATTTGATCTCAACAATTCATTTTTTCAGACAGTAAGTAAAATAGGCTATATCTGGTGGATGACTATATTATGGCTTGTCACATCAATTCCTATTGTTACTATTGGTGCTTCTACTACAGCTCTTATTTATACAGCTATGAAATATAGACATGATGAAGGCTATGTAACAAAGAATTTTTTCAAGTCATTTAAAGAGAATTTTAAGCAGTCAACACTAATCTGGCTTATATATCTTATTGTGGGCTTTCTTATAGGAATAGGAATGATTTTCTGGAATAATTATGATGCTCCATTTTCAAGAGTTGGTTATGGAGTGGTTATAGCAGTTGGGATCATTTATATTATTTCCATATTATATGTATTTGCAATTCAATCTAAGTTTTATAACAAAATAATGGATACTATTAAGTATTCCGTTATCATGGCCTTTACAAATATTAAAGAAACATTTCTTATGCTTCTTATTATTGCAGGTCTTGTACTTATAAACATATTTACAAATGCATTGGTTAACTTTATTACTTTGAATTTTGGAATGGGACTGGTGACATATCTGCTGGGTCATCATTATGAAAGAATATTTGATAAATATATTCCGGAAGACTTAAAGGCAGATTATTCGCTGGATCCCGATTATGTTGATATCGATGTAGATAAACATTTAGAAGAAATTATAGAAAACTATCAATAGGATATATATTTTACAGAGGATAAATATGCAGTTAGGTATTAGATTACATGATTCGAAAAAAGTGGAATTGGAGGAACGCCTGGGAATTGTTAAAGGTCAGGGCTTTTCCACTGTTCACTTGGCCCTGTCCAAGATAGAGGGACTACCATCTGATACAGGGTCACTTACACCTGGTTATGCTATGTACCTTAAGGATACATTTGCAAAAAAGGGTCTTAGTATAGCTATTCTTGGCTGCTATCTGAATCTGGCAAATCCTGATGAAAATGAACTTAAAAGGATTCAAAAAAAATATCTGGCTCATCTAAGATTTGCTTCCCTTTTGGGCTGTGGACTGGTAGGGACGGAAACTGGAGCACCAAATACTACCTATTCATACGATAAGGAAGCATGTCATAGTGATGAGGCACTAGGTATATTTATAAAAAATTTAAGACCGGTTGTGGAATATGCAGAAAAATCTGGTGTAATCCTTGCCATTGAACCTGTATATAAGCATATTGTATGGAATCCAAGAAGAGCCCGTGCTGTTCTGGATGCAATAGATTCTCCTAATCTTCAGATTATATTTGATCCGGTAAATCTTCTTCATCCTGATAACCTGGATAGAAGTGAGGAGGTTATAGATGAAGCAATTGATTTACTTGGACCTGATATAGCCCTTATTCATTTAAAGGATTATGTATTGGAAAATGGGGAAATGAAAGCGGTTGGCTGTGGATTTGGTCAGATGGATTATAGCAGAATCATAGAATTTGCAGTAAAAGAAAAACCATATATCCATGCTACATTAGAAAATACCAGGCCGGAGAATGCACAGGAATCTCTTAGGTTTATTCAGGATATTGAGAATAAATATAGAATGTTGATATCAAAGGGATTTTAGATTATGGTCATTAAGGCAAAAAAAGAAATACAGGATTATATAAATTATCTGCTTGATAATTCATCCGCCGAGAAGCCTATGTGGAATAAGGAAATGGTTCTTAGTGGAAAGCCTAATAAGTGGAATTATATAGATGGATGCATGATCACAGCAATCTTGTCACTTTATGAAATTACGGGTCAAAAGGTATATTTTGATTTCGCAAAGGATTTCGTGGATTATTTTGTGAATCAGGATGGAAGTATTAATACCTATTCAGTTGAGGAATATAATATTGATAATATAAATGCCGCTCGTAATTTATTTCCTTTATATGAGATGACAAAGGATGAAAAGTACAAGAAGGCCATGGATCTTGTGAAGTCACAGATAAATGGAATGCCAAGAACAAGGGAAGGAAATTTTTGGCATAAGAAAATATATCCTAATCAGGTGTGGCTGGATGGTTTATATATGGCTCAGCCATTTTATATGAAATATGAAACAAAGTTTAATAATATGATTGGATGTCAGGATATTTTCAGTCAGTTTAAAAATGTCAGGAAGTATATGAGGGATCTTGATACAGGTCTTTATTATCATGGATATGATTCTTCCAGACAAATGTATTGGGCTAATCCTGAAACTGGCTGTAGTCCTAATTTCTGGCTCCGAGCTATAGGCTGGTATGCTCTTGCCCTTGTGGATACGGCAGAAGCAATAGATGAGTCGCTTTATTATGAGTATAGATATTTGCAGACTACTCTGGAGGAGTTGGTTAAGTCTCTTATTCCTTATCAGGATAAAAGTGGTATGTTCTATCAGCTGGTTAATCTTCCTGATGAAGAAAATAATTATCTTGAAACATCGGGTACAGCTCTTATATCCTATGCAATTCTTAAGGCTGTGAGACTTGGATATATATCTGAAGTTTATGCAGAAATGGGTGAAAGAGCATTTAACGGAATTATAGATAAATATCTTTCTAAAAATGAAGATGGAAGTCTTAAACTTGGTGGGATTTGCCTTGTTGCAGGTCTTGGAGGCAAGGATCATAGAGATGGTTCTATCAGGTATTACCTAAGCGAACCTGTAGTTGAAAATGAAGCTAAGGGGGTTGCTCCATTGCTCCTTAGTTATACAGAAATGCTTAGAAGAGAAGGTGAGCTGGAGGCATAAATTACCATGGCCTATAACAAGTGATGGGCATGGTACTCTGGCTAAAGTATAGAAGTTTTTGGAGAAGATAATGGAGAAAGGCTTAAATAAAATAATAAAAAATGATTATAGCTTTGCGGGTATATTTAAGAGAAGCGTAACGGTAGAAAGAATAAATGACAGTCCCTATGAGACTGAAGAAGAAGTAAGTGTATATTTGGATGGCAAGCTTAAGCTATGTACTAAGCTTAACGTCTTTTCTATTGATGGACTTATTCCGGATACTGAATATTCTATAAGAATTGGGGATGTTGAAAAAAAGTTTATTACTAAGCATGAGAGCTTTCTTTTGGATGTAAAAACCTTTGGAGCTAAGGGCGATGGAGTAAGTGATGATACTTCTGCTATTCAGGCTGCTATCCTGGCCTGTCCTTATGCAGGAACGGTACTTTTTTCCAAGGGTAAATATAATATAAAGCCTATATTTCTCAAGGGAGACATGACAATATGGCTGGAAGAGGGGGCAGAGCTTGTGGGAAGCCCAAGGAGAGGGGATTATCCGATTCTCCCGGGCATGATACGAAATTCCTATAGTTCCAAGGTCGAATATAATATATCCTCCTGGGAAGGCAATCCTCTTGATTCGTTTGCATCTCTTATAACGGCAATTGGTGTAAAAAATCTTGATATAGTTGGTCCAGGTGTGATAAATGGTAATGCAGATTCACCCCAGGCTGACTGGTGGATAAATGAAAAAACAAAAAATGTAGCCTGGCGTCCCAAAACAATATTCTTCAATAATTGTGAACATGTAAGGATGCAGAATATTACGGTAAAGAATTCTCCTTCCTGGACAATTCATCCATATTATTCCAATGAAATGGCATTTATGAATGTATCGATTTTTAATCCTGACAATTCACCTAATACAGATGGAATTGACCCGGAGAGCTGTTCTAACTTTAGTCTTCTGGGACTAAGGATATCTGTTGGAGATGACTGCCTTGCAATAAAGAGTGGAAAGCTATATATGGCCCAGAGTCATTTCAAGAGAACCAGTCATGCTAAGATAAGCAACTGCCTCTTTGAAAGAGGACATGGAAGTATAACTTTTGGAAGTGAAACTGCCTGTGGAGTGGATAATATTATTGTTGAAAAATGTATTTTTGACAATACAGACAGGGGTATTCGTATAAAAAACAGGCGTGGCAGAGGCAACAAGGCTTATATAGATGGAATAAATGTAAGCAACATTATAATGAGGAATGTTCTTATGCCTTTTACCTGTAATATGTTTTACTTTTGTGATCCGGATGGTCATTCGGACTATGTTCAGAATCAGGGATATACTCCTGTTGATGAAAGGACGCCTAAAATCGGACATATATCATTTAGACATATTCATTGCACTGGTGTTGATGCCTGTATAGTATGTGCCTATGGACTTCCGGAGAGCCCTATTGAGGAACTTAAATTTGAGCATATTACAGCAGAGTTTCTTCCTAAGAAGGAACAGCATAAGGTACTTCCTATTATGATGGATAATTTTGATGAAATGGCTGGTAAGAGTTTTTATCTTCATAATGTAAAGAAGCTTATTATGAGAGATGTAAATGTAATTGGCAGCTCAGATAAAGAACCGGAAATGATTTCAGTGAAGGAGAAGAAGCTGGATAATCTTAGGTATTGTTAATATGATCTGGCTTGGAATGCTTTTATGATTATAAGAAAATTATGATTAGAATGAGTTCTATTTATATATTCATGAATAAAAGAGGATTTTGTTATGGATGGTTTTGATCTTATTACATTTGGTGAAATTATGTTAAGGCTGTCACCTCCTGGTAATGAACGTATGTCCAGAGGTGATATGTTTGATAAGAGAGCAGGAGGATCAGAGTTAAATGTTGCTGCGGGTACAGCTCTTCTTGGACTAAGATCTGCAGTTATATCTAAATTACCTGATAATGCGATTGGTACATTTATCAAAAACAGAATCCGTTTTGAGGGCGTATCAGATGATTTTCTGATTTATGATAATGATCCTGGAGCAAGGCTTGGAATATATTATTATGAAGCGGGAGCGGCTCCAAGAAAACCTTCCATCATATATGACAGAATGAATTCATCATTTACAAGAATTCAGACTCAGGAGATTCCTCAGGATATATATTCCAGAACCAAGGTCTTCCATACAAGTGGAATAACTATGGCTCTTTGCCAGAATTCCAGGCAGGTGGCACTTGAGCTTATAAAAAGCTTTAAGGCGGCAGGGGCTAAAATCTCTTTTGATTGTAATTACAGGGCCAATCTCTGGGATGAGGAGGAAGCCAGAAGCACCATAAGAAGCATTCTTCCTTATGTGGATATTTTATTTGTTTCCGAGGAAACCAGTAGAAGGATGATGCAGAAAAGTGGAGACCTTAGAGATATAATGAAGTCCTATACTCAGGAATTTCCTATTAAGGTGGTTGCAACTACTCAGAGGACAGTTAAGAGTCCTAAGAAGCATGATTTCACTTCAATAATCTATGGAGCTGAGGAGAATTTATTTTATACAGAAAAGCCTTATCAGGATATAGATGTAATAGACAGAATAGGTTCGGGAGATGCTTATGTTGCAGGAGCCCTTTTTGGCTATATAAAATATGGTGATAATGAGAAGGCTCTTAAATTTGCAAATGCATATTCCAGCGTAAAGAATACTGTCCCGGGTGATCTTCCATCATCAGATTTTTCGGAAATTGAAAGTATTATTAATAATCATAATGCTATTGGTCAGACCAGTGAGCTTAATAGATAGCAGGCTGGGAAGTGAAATAGAAAAAATCTCTGTCAGGATGGGTGCAGTATAGAAAAGAATCTCTAAATGAGGTTCTTTTTTTAGAAAAAAATGTAAACGCTTACAAAAAACACTTGACTATTGTAAGCGCTTACATTATTATATCAATAGACTAAAAAAATAGTTTAAATCCCTCCGAGAAATGTTTGATGGTGCCGAAAATAACCCTTCGGCACCAATAACATTTAATAAACAATTGAAAAATATTTGAATTATATTTGAATTATATTTGAATTGGAAATTAGAGGGTGGTAAATTTATAAACGTTTAATAAAAATATGATTATATAGCGCTTGTGTATATAAGAAGAATTTTAAAATAATAAATAATTTATACAAAAATGAATAAGTAGTGGAAGGAGTAGGACATGGATTTAAATCTAAAGAAAGAAGGAACATATAAGTTTGATGCCGTAAGTCTTGGCGAGGTTATGCTTAGACTTGATCCGGGAGAGGGACGTATTCGTACAGCAAGAAGCTTCCGTGCCTGGGAGGGTGGCGGAGAATATAATGTTGTTCGTGGTCTCAGAAGATGCTTTGGACTTAAGACTGCTGTTATAACTGCATTTGCAGATAATGAGGTTGGTAAGCTTATGGAGGACTTTATCCTTCAGGGTGGTGTAGATACTTCACTTATCAATTGGAAGAAGACAGACGGAATCGGACGCCTATGCAGAAATGGTCTTAACTTTACTGAAAGAGGATTTGGAATCCGTGGTGCAGTCGGATGTTCAGACAGGGCCAACACTGCAATATCACAGGCAACTCCTGATGATTTCAATTTTGATTATATATTTGGGGAGCTGGGTGTAAGATGGCTCCATACTGGTGGGATTTATGCTGCTTTATCAGAGCAGTCCTGTGAAACTGTTCTTGAAGCAATCAAGACAGCAAAGAAGTATGGAACAATCGTATCCTATGACCTTAATTACAGACCTTCCATGTGGAGTGCAATTGGTGGACATGCCAAGGCCCAGGAGGTAAATAAGGAAATAGCAAAGTATGTAGACGTTATGATAGGAAATGAAGAGGACTTCACAGCCTGCCTTGGTTTCCAGATTGAAGGAAATGACGAGAATCTTAAGAGCCTTAATATTGAAGGCTATAAGAAAATGATAAATGAAGCAGCTAAGACTTATCCTAATTTCAAGGCTGTTGCAACAACACTTAGAACAGTTAAGACTGCTACGGTAAATGACTGGTCAGCTCTTTGCTGGGCAGATGGAGAGATTTATAAGGCGGCTCAGTATGATGGACTTGAAATAATGGATAGAGTAGGCGGTGGCGATTCATTTGCATCAGGACTTATATATGGACTTATGGCTACTGGAGATCCTGAGAAGGCAGTTAATTACGGTGCAGCACACGGAGCACTTGCCATGACAACACCTGGTGACACAACTATGGCATCAAAGTCAGAGGTTGAGGGAATCATGAGTGGAGCTGGTGCAAGAGTAAAGAGATAAATTAAATTATATTTTAAGGAGAGAGTGATGGAACTTAGGACAGCTGCATCTCCAAGAGATGTAAAACATTATACAACTGAGAGACTTAGAGAAGAATTTCTTATTGAAAAGGTTTTTTTTGAAGATGAAATAAAATTAGTATATAGCCATATAGACAGAATTATAACTGGTGCGGCTATGCCTGTAGAGAAAGACCTTGTTCTTGAAGCTGGAGATGAACTTCGTGCAAAGTATTTTCTGGAAAGAAGAGAAATGGGAGTTATAAATATCGGCGGTGATGGAATCATTGTCGTAGATGGCAAAGAATATAAGGTTGATCATAGAAATGGTATGTATATTGGGATGGGCAAGAAGGACATTGTTTTTAAAGCCTGTAATAAAGCATTACCTCCTAAGTTTTATATAAACAGTGCCCCTGCCCATTCTGAATATCCTACAGTTCTAATAAAGGTTGATGGTCAGCCTGAAGAGGGTGTAGTAATAATTAAGGATGAGAATAAGAAGGAGCTTGGTTCCCTTGAGAAAGCAAACCATAGAACTATCTGCAAGTATATCCTTCCTGGACAGGTTGAAAGCTGTCAGCTGGAAATGGGTATGACTCATCTTGAACCGGGTTCTGTATGGAATACCATGCCTTGTCATACACATGACAGAAGAATGGAGGTTTATCTCTATTTTGAAATTCCTGAGGACGCATTTGTAATGCACTTCATGGGAGAGCCACAGGAGACAAGACATATAGTAATGAGAAATGAACAGGCAGTCATATCTCCAAGCTGGTCAATTCATTCAGGCTGTGGATCACAGAATTATACATTTATCTGGGGAATGGTTGGAGAAAACCAGGACTTCGATGATATGGATGATGTGAGAAATCAGGATCTGATGTAAGTTAAAAGCTTGAAAAAACTTGACGGGAAAAATCTGGTAAAAAAACTTGAATAGAAAGTGCCTAAGATATATAATTGCTCGTGCGGTTTTTTATGAAGCTATATGATTTGATTGGTGATAAAAATATCCCAAATGATTAAAATAGAATTTTTTTGGATATAAGAGCTTTAAATATAAGAAGTTTAAATAGAAAAGTTTTAGATATAAGACATTTAATATAAGCATTTAAATAGAAAAGATTTGGATAGAAAGAAGAGGTTATTAGAAAATGAGTGATTTTCTTCAAAGATTTGCACTTACTGGTAAAGTAGCATGGGTTACTGGTGCTTCATATGGTCTTGGTTTTGCTTATGCTAAGGCATTTTCCGAGGTTGGAGCAAAGGTTGTTTTTAATGATATAAATCAGGAACTTGTTGATAGAGGAATTGAGAATTACAAGGCTGCAGGAATTGAGGTTTATGGTGCAGTTTGTGATGTTACAAAGGAAGACCAGGTTGAGAAGTTCGTAGCTGATGTTACCGACAAGGTTGGACCTATCGATATTCTCGTAAATAATGCAGGAATCATAAGACGTATTCCTATGCATGAGATGTCAGTTAAGGATTGGAATCTGGTTATTGATATTGACCTTACTGGTCCATTTATCTGTTCAAAGGCTGTCATTCCTTCAATGATGGAAAGGGGCGGCGGAAAGATTATAAATGCCTGCTCCATGATGAGTGAGCTTGGTCGTGAGACTGTTTCTGCTTATGCAGCTGCAAAGGGTGGTCTTAAGATGCTTACAAAGAATATCTGCTCAGAGTATGGACAGTATAATATT
>JAILGP010000238.1 GCA_024696635.1 Eubacterium sp.
TATTATAAAAGTTTTTATCATCTCAATCTAATATAATTATAAAGCATTATTTTATATTTTTATTTATTACTATGTGCTTTAATAAATTCCATAAAATCATCAAGAACAAGAGGTTTTGCATAATAATATCCCTGGAAGCTCTTTACAGCATACTCATTCAGAATATCCTTCATTCCCAAGGTTTCTATACCTTCTACACAGACCTCTGCACCAAAGGTAGAAGCTATATCAACAAAGTTTTCTATGAGAGCCCTTTCCTTTTCATCTTCTTCTATCATTGTAACAAAGCTTCTATCAATCTTAATAATATCAAAATTAAGAAGCTTAACTATACTCATCGATGAAAAGCCCGTTCCAAAATCATCCAGAGCTATCTTTATTCCATGTCCTCTAAGATTTACCATTATATTCTTAAGAAGCTGTATATCCAGAAGACGGCACCTTTCTGTTATCTCAAGACAAAGATTCTTCGGAGGAAATTCAGTATCCTTAAGAACTCCAAGAACCATATCAATAAAGCCCGGTTCTTCCAGCTGAGTATAGGAAAGATTAACATTTATAACAAAATCCGGATTATCCTTTATCATTTCCTGAGCTGATTCTATAGATTTACGCAGAATCCATTCTCCAAGTCTTGGGAACAAAGGGTCTCTTTCAAGAATAGGAATAAAAAGATCCGGCGGCACAATTCCATACTTTTCATCCTTCCATCTTATAAGAGCCTCTCCACCTATAACCCTCTCACTAATAGAATCCACTATAGGCTGATATACCAGGAAGAACCCCTCGTAATCATTAACAATGGAATTCCTTATAGAATGAAGCTTCTCCAAGCGCTGTTTATTCTCATTATTAAGATTATTATAGAACTCAACCAGATTGCCCTGTCTTCTTACCTTACTTTCACCATAAGCAAAGTTTACACAGGAATAAACAGTTTCATGATCCACATCAAAATAATTTACATGAAGATATCCTGCACAAACATCTAATACTAATGGCTTATCATCTACAACAAAGTTAGTACGAAGATGCCTTCTCACCTCTTCATATAACTTAGGAATATCCACTCTTCTAAAGCTTCTGCTTATTATCGCAAACTTTGTACCGTCCAGCCTATATACATTTCCCCTGTTTCCAACTAGATCATGAAGATATCTTCCAAATTTCTGAAGTATCTTATTTCCAAAATTATAGCCATATACTTCATTAAATTCTGAAAACTTCACAATACCCACCATAAGAAAATCCATTTCAAACTGGTTTTCAATATTGTACTGGATATCTTCCAGCAGTCCATATTGATTTCTAAGACCTGTAACTGTATCTATATGTCCCTGAATACCATGATTACGGATTACCCCTACGAAATAATTAGGATTGCCATTATCATCCTTAAGAACTGTTCCCCTGCAGGTACAAACATCATATTCTCCGTCTGTTCTAAGAGCACGATATTGCATATCATGCCCATACTGAACACCAGTAAATATCTCTTCTATACCCTTATGATAAACTTCCTTATCTTCTGGATGTATTCTCTTCTCCCAGATATCCCCTGCAGCTTTCATGTATTGAGATGGAAGACCGAACTTAACAACAGCTGACTGAGACCATCTGGATACGTCATATCTCATATCACATACATATACATAGGTTCCTTCAGCAGCAACAGAAAATGCCTCAAAAAGTGAATCGAGTTTTTTTAGTCTTCTTTCAGGCATATCAATGAATCCCCGGTTAAAGACTTCCCTAAAAATATCATCTGACCCCATAATAACACCTCAATTCATAGATATTTATATTTTAACATAAAGACTATAGTTTTAACCATCTAATTTTTTATATGTGCACAATAAATTTAATCCCAGAATACAATTATTCTTTAGGCTGGATTTTTTTATCAATACTTACTATATTCTTTGGATAAGTAAGACTGTAATAAGACAAAAAAATCCACCCCAGTATAATTCCGGAGTGGATTATTACTTATAAAAAACTATTACCCTGCAACAACCTTATTTCTACCTGTCTCCTTGGCAGTGTATAGGAAGCCATCAGCCTTGCTGACATTATCCTCTATGGAAATAGAAGTATCAAATTGCCAGCAGCCAAAGCTCATAGTTATATTTATAACATTTCCATCTGCATCAATAGGGGTAGCCATAAGTATCTTACGTACCTCTTCAGCCTTTTCAACGCACTGATTAAGATCATAATCAGGCATCATCATAATGAACTCTTCACCGCCCCATCTATAAACGGCACCGCCTTCTACGCTATACTTTTCCAGAAGAGCAGCAGTTGATGAAAGTACATCATCACCTGCATTATGGCCATAGGTATCATTTACGCTCTTAAACTTATCAATATCAGATATAAAAAGGCTAAGAGGACGATTCTGGTCAATTACCTTCTTATACATACGATTAAAATCACTATAGAAGCCCATTCTATTCTTAAGCTTGGTCAGCTTATCATGGTGGGATTCCTCGAAGAAGGTTTCTGATTCCATAGCAAGACCGGAAATAAGAGCAGCCATAGAAAGCCTTCTCACATCCTCCACCTCATCGAAGCCCTGACCATTATTCTTATTTATAATCTGAAATGCACCAATAAAGTCACCATTAATGTTAGCAACAGGCATTACAAGAACAGACTTTGTGGTATATCCGGTTTTAAGATCAACGGCCTTATTAAAATCAGGATCATTATAAGGATCATTTGTAACCACAACTCTTCCCTCTTTAAGGGCTTTTCCAACAAGACCTGTATTATCAGGAATTACAATCTTATCAATTCCTGTAGCTGAGGTAGTCCAAAGCTCATGCTTCTTCTTATCCCATTTCCAAAAGCTTGCCCTGTCAGCATCCGCCATGGTTCTTCCAAGTTCTGTCATATCCTCAAAAATAGCTCTGTGGTCCTTCTCCTGGTTATTACACATTTCCATATAAAGATTAGAACTTATATCATAAATCTTATTTAAAACATCACCAGTATTTACACCATTTTTATTTTCAATTTCCTTACTCATTATTATCCTTCCCTTCTAGGCCAATGGAGCTATTTGGATCCCTGTACCTTCTATTATTTTTGTAGCTTTTTCTTCTTTATCCAGATGCATCAGATACACCTCTATATTATTATCCTGGAAATACTCTTTATAAGCCAGTATTTTATCTATATAAATATGAACCCCCGAATCAATTGTGGAACATTCTGTATAGAGGATGCTGCCCGGCAGGGTATATGGAAGATAATTTTCCAGGGAATTGGAGTCCCCTGTATAAACCACATTTTTCCCTTCAATTTCCAGGTTGTAACCGAAGCATTTACCATCCAGCTCCGGCACATGCTTAGTCAGTATACTCCTCTTAAGCCAATTGCCACTGTCACCAGCCATAGCTTTATATTCTTCTACAGTGACCAGCTTATAATGGTCCTTACTGCAACCATCAAGATTGGTCAGCAGATAATCTAAATCAGTCCTTACCTTATCAGATGGTCCTATCACTATAGTATCAATCTGCCACACAAATCTTATATAATGAAGAGTAAGGGCAAGTCCCCCCACATGATCACTATGAGTATGGGTTATTATAATTATAATCTGATTAATCTTACAGCCTGTAAAATGTTCCAGCCCCTCATTTTTCAATCTTATAAATGTTATAAGAGGGCAATCTATAAGTATCAGCCTGTCACCATCAACAAAATATGCACCATTATGTTCATCAGAAAAGCCTGAGCCTCGCCCGAAGAATTTAAGCATTATCTATCTACCTCCGTAACTTCGTATACAAAAACTCCCTTGCTCTTTCCCTTAAGTGGAATCTCACCTATATCATTTACCTTAACACGGTCCTTAACCCTTTCATATAATACATCACTGATAAGGACCTGGCCCTTTTTTGCATTTGCCTCAAGACGGGCAGCTGTATTAACCGTGTCACCTATAGCTGTAAAATCCATTCTAAAGTCACAGCCTATATTTCCTACTACTGCAGGGCCTACATTAACTCCTACACCAAAGCCTACCGTCCTTCCATACTTTTCCAAAAGGACCTTCTCCAGCTCCTGTCCTCCACGAACTATATCCATGGCAGCACATACAGCCTTAAATTCATAGTCCTCTAAATCAAAGGGTGAATTAAAAACCGCCATAGCTGCATCCCCTACAAACTTATCCAGGGTTCCGGAATTATCAAAAATCGCCTTTGTTGTAAGAGCCAGATACTCATTAAGTATCTCCACAACCTTTTCTGGTTCTAATGCCTCTGACATGGTGGTGAAGCCTCTTATATCCACAAAGAGAACTGCTATATCCCTGTTTTCTCCTCCAACCTTAACCTGAAAATCTCCCTTTTTAGCGATTTCTTCAACGATTTGAGGAGCCACATATTTTTTAAATGCATTCAGTACCTTCTTCTTTCTGGACTGTTCCAAAATATATCCCATAGCCAGCGAATATATATATGAAAGGAATAATACCAGTGGCAGATAAATCATATGGAAGGAGTAGCCCTTATTATTTAAAGCTATCATTATAAATACATAAGCCGTTACTGCAGCCACAAGAATTATCACTGACTGCCATGGCTTCAGCTTACGAAATACCAGGTGAAGAAGTATGGCTACAAGGGCAGAAATAATTCCTAAGAGAAATGGATTACCATTTATGGAGAACCTTCCCTGCATATATGATTGAAGTATATTTGCATGTACCTCAACTCCATACATCTGCTGGCTTCCTCCATTAGGAACCTTGAAGCTATCCTGCATTCCCGGAGCGTAAGCACCTATAAGCACAAGACTGCCTGCAAATGCTCTAACATCTATATCTCCATTTAGTACATCTATCATGGAAACATATTCATAATCTCCAGGCCTTCCTGAATAATTAATAAGACTTCTTCCATATTTATCCTTAGGTATTGGAGACGGGCTTATTCCCATCTGCTGGCAGTATTTTTCATATACCACATTAGAAAACATCTTGAGCTCATTATTTCCATAGCTTTCCTCAAGTATTACTCTTCTTACTGTACCATCAGAATCCTGGGCAATATTACTATAACCCACAAGACAGGCATCCTTAAGACTGTCATAGGGTTCTTCCACAGATTCCACAGTTTCCACAAGGCTATACTTTCCAGTCTGATCCTTGTCAAAATGCTTTCCATAAACAAGATGATTAACGATAATAACATTTCCAGCCTTCCTTGCTATAGCTGAAAATTCATCATCTCCCTGGTCTATTTCCCCGGAAAATTGTATATCGAAGCCCACCACTGTAGGCCAGAGATTCTCTTCATTTTCATAAAGCTTCTCCAGAAGCTCGGCATATACGCTTCTTGACCAGGTCTGCATAGGGCCAAGCTCCTCAAGAGTTTTTTCATCAATACCTATAATCTTAATATCACTATCAATACCTCTGGGTATCTGATAAAGCTTATCTCTTGCAATATAATCCAGGGAAGAAAGAAGGTTGGTTACAGTAAGAAAAAATACAAGAATACCAAAAATAAGACATTCAATTATAAGGCGAATTCTGGTCTTATGATTATCTGAATAATTATTTTCTGACTTCATATTCTACTCCTGTTAAATATGCATTCGAAATCCTATATAAACCATTTAAGTCTAATTAAAGCTAATTAAAGCTTATGCAAAATTTATATAAGACTCCCAATGCACATAAATCTTACCAGACTATTGAGGAGTAAATGTATATTCTCCATCACCATTTACATATACATTTCCACCACCCACATAAACTGTAGTATCACCTGAAACTGTCCAGCTCCCAGAATCAAGCTTATAATACTTACCAGACTTAAGTCTTACCTTTTTGTTAGCAGGAATAATATTATCCTTCATCCAGGAGGCAAGTAAATTAATGGTTGTTGAATATTCATTTCCAGCTTCATCTATAGCCTTTATAGCAAATGTATTCTCACCCCCATCTGCATCAAGGCTTATCTTCGCCTCATTATCCTTAACCTCAATCTCCTCACCATCTATAGTAACCTTATCAAGATGGTCATCAATTATAGAGAAATTAACTATGTCCGCATAAACAGCCCCATTAAGACTTATTTTTTTACTATTCTGATCCAGAACACTAGGCCCTATAGATGGAATATCTGTATCAATTTTTATTCCATCTCCAACAATTATTGAAGAGGTTCTTGCTCCATCACTATTTCTTCTAAGATATACAAGACCTATTCCCTCATGGTAAGGTATTGCCTCTGCAAAAGAACCATTAGTTGACGCCGCAATAGAGTAACCTGAAGCAGCCACTATATTTACCTGGGAAATATAATAATCATTTTTACCCATATCTCCACTAAAGCTATAAGGAACCTTTGGCTTTGGAAGATAGGATATACTATATTCCTTATCCTGACTTACAGAATAATAATTATCAGTCTCAGGAATCAGAGCACGGACTATATAATTTCCAACCTGGCTCGGCTTAGTAGAGGAAAAATTATAATCCTCATCACCCTTTACCTTATATTGGAAGATAACCTGTGATGCCCCATCTGAATTGGAGTATATTGTAGGTTCATAGGTGACTCCATAATACTGATTAGAAAGGTTTATAGTTAAAGCAGCATTATACTTTGCTTTCTCCTGTTCAGGAGCTTCTGCAGGACTTTCCTCTGGTGTTTCTTCAGGTTTTTTCTCCTCTTCCTCAGCTACCTCCTCTTCCTCAGGTGGAGTAAGTGTAAAGCTAAAGGAATAGGTATTACCAGCCTTATCATAAGCTGTAAATGTTATATCCTTACTAGAACCTCCTGTCTCAAATACTAATTTCTGACTATTGGTGCCTGATACAGTATAGGTTTTATCTGAAGTCACAACCTTCTCCAGATTATCATCTGCCACTGTTATTTCCACCATATTTCCCGTAACTACAGAGCCTCCTGATATTGACTGGGCAATCCCATCAACAAGCGGACTTCCAGATATTGCTGGAGGAGTATTATCAAATATAATTTCACCCACTGCCGGAAGTAATTCCACAAGACTCATTATATCTGAAAGGGCCCCATCAGAGCTTCTTCTAAAGCTTATTCCAAGGTCAGGATTTACTATAGTATTTCCATTCTCATCTTTAACATAAATATCTGACTCAGAGAGCTTGATTGTCTCGGCAAAGGAGCCTTCCGGAAGCATTATCTCATAGCCTTCAGAAGCCTGGACACTTACACTATCCTTTGCATAGCTGCCATTAGAAAGACCAGATAAAGTGAGATAATCCTCTTCCTCAGAATCAGAATTAATAGGAAGATAGGATATTGAAAGCTCCATTAAATCTGACTCCATCGGTCTATATGCATCAGTCTCAGGACATTCAACCTGGAAACTGTAGGTTCCCTGGCTATCAGTAGAAGGCTTATCTATCTCTGTGTCACCATCATAATAATGTATTAAATAGTCTCCATCATATTCATTTGTAATATAAATATAATCACTTAGATCATATTCTGTTCCCACATAAATAGGATTAAAATCTGTGATATCTATTTCAGCAACCGGTCTTTTATCCAGTGGATGATAAAGGGTAAATGATAAGGAATAAGCATTTTCTGCATAATCCTTTATATTAATGGTAATAGTTTTAGGATTACCCTCCTCAGCTGTAAAGCTAGCCCCTACATATTGATACATATCATCTTCCTCAGATACAAGCTCATCTATTGAAAGACTGGTATCCCCATCAATAATCGAAGAATTATTAAAATCAATTTCCGTATCATATACTCTAATACTTACATTTTCTCCTACAACCTCATCCCCATCTGAAATAGATGTTTCTACATCATCTACTGTAGGTAAACCACTAAGACCAGGACTAATAGCGTCAAATGTGAGATCAACAATATTGGGATAATATTCTTCATAATATCCATCTACTGTCACACTTTTATCTTCAGGATTATAAAGTAAAAAACCAGATCCATACTGATAACCATCATCTGTATAAATATCATCCCAGCTTAAGGTAAGACTAGTCGAAAAAACCGAATCACCAATATTAAAACTAATAAGATATCCATCTGCAGGAGTAACTGTAAGATATTCATGGGCATAATATTCATTATATATCCCTGTAATAGTGATCGGATTATCCGGAAGATCTGCCCCATATTTTTCTATTTCTACATTTTCTGAGGCTTCTGTATCTCCCTCACCTTCCGCATGTACCTCACTTACACTAGCTACTTTACTATTATCATTAGTCTTCTCAAAAGGATAAGTATAAACACAGGTGACGACTAAAGCAAATACAACGAGAAAGCATATCATTTTTTTAATTTCGCTCTTAATATGCATATTTTCTCCTCCTTACCTTTAATCTGAGTTTAATCTGAATTCTCTTCCTACTTCTAATCAAAATCCATATTTATTTCCAATTTATTTCTATATCTTTTAATCCAGATACTATATTTTATTTCCAATTTATTTCTATATCTTCTTCTACTGCAAGGTCAAAATCATAGTCCCATTTACCACTTTCAGCAGGTTTAAGACTAGGAAGTGCCACCTTTTCTCCCTTCTTTACGCTCTGAGTAGCAAAGGTCTTTCCATTATATATAAATGTTACTGTTACTGTTCTTTCCTTAAGAGCAGCGATTTCCTCCTTAGTAAGAGGCAGGCTTCTTCCCTGATCTATTGCTTTACTAAGCACATCAAGAACTGAATCAGGGAGGTCAGAATAATCTATGTCAGTAGGACCTGAAACATAGTCTGTCGTCTTATCATCCTGATAAATAATCACTTCCTTACCACCTTCAACTATCACTTCCTCTTGGGACTTGGTTCCGTCCTTGAAAATAAGATATGAAGCCACCTTTCCCTCAAAGACCGATACCTTGGTATAACGTATTCCATCTTCAATATAAGTATATACTCTAAATAGGGTACCACGAACAGACATGGTTGAGTTAGGAGTGTTGATTTCGTAGGATGACTCATCTAAAAGCTTATTCTGAACATCATTAGTAATTCCTCCACTAAGAAGTTCAATAGAAGTCCTGCTTTTATCAGCATTTCCAGAAGCATTCAGAACAATTTCAGTTCCTTCCTCAAGGTGAATAAACTTATCCTCATCTGCCTGAAGAGTCATAAGCCCTTTAATTAAGGATATATGGTCTCCTGATTCAAGAACCATATTTTCATAGGGCTCTATTTCCCCTATTTTTTCTCTTGTTACACTGGCTTCTCCCTCAACCTCAAATACCTTAAGAAGCCTGTAATCATCCTTTTTGAAAATATTAATGAATACAATAATGGCAATAATAGCTAGCACTATGACAGCTGAAGTAATGATAATAATCTTCTTCTTTCCCATATGATTTTCCCCATACTTAAAAACCATAACCGTCTAAATAACTAAGGTCATGAAACCACCTTAAAACAGCTATTTCAACTATCCTTTAAAGTAAAAAAACACTGAAAATATAGATTAGTACATTTAATTTTTCATAAATGCATACTTAGGGTTATTATATAATAATTCTGTTATCCATGTCAAAAAAATACCAGCTCAAATGGTCATTTTCTATAACAACCATTTGGGCTGGCAAACTATCAAGGAGATTATTTATTTTGTTAGAAGTTTTTTCTTCTTTGCTATAACCACTGATTGGATAACAAGGAAGAGGCAAAGCATTGCTGCTATAGTAATACCTGTCCACCAAGCCTGATCAAGTCCGGCTGAGGATACAATATTCTGAATTGTGGAAAGTGACAGAACGCCAAAGAAGGTCCCCAAAATATTTCCAACACCACCTGTCAGCATGGTTCCACCTATAATGGATGATGCTATAGCATTCATTTCCATACCACTTGCATGTGAAGCAGAACCAGAACCAACGTGCATAAAGTATACAAAGCCTGCAACTCCAGCCAGAATACCACATAAAAGATGAGATAAGAACTTTGTTCTCTTTACATTGATACCCAGCATAAGAGCGCTCTGACTGTTTCCACCAACAGCATAGAAGCTTCTTCCCAGCTTAGTCCACCTGAGAATCACAAAGAATATGATTACCACTAATATTGCAACTATAACACCTATCTCAACATAGGCATTTACATACTTCCCAAGCTTATTTACAGAACCAAAACCAGGGACAATTATTCTTGTATCCTTAAGAGCTTTAAAGGCTTCATTTTCAACATTAAATGGTGCTGTATGAACAATAGTAGTCATACCTCTTGCAAAGAACATACCTGCCAAAGTAACTATGAAGGGCTGTATATCCAGATAAGCTACTAAAAGTCCCTGAATAAGACCAAAGGCCAAGCCTATAAGAAGAGCTATTAATATGGCCCCAAATACATTTCCCTCATGAAAATCCAGGTATACTGCACAGCTCATGCTGACCAGGGCAACCACTCCACCAACCGATATATCTATACCTCCACATATCATTACTATACTCAGTCCAACTGATGTAATAATAAGGGCTGCATTTGCATTTAATATATTAAAGAAGGTCTGGGGCTTAAGGAAACCCTGTCCCTGAAATATAATAGCTCCTATGTACATAAGGAAGAATACTACTATGGTAATTGTCAGAAGGAGATTTGTGTCACTGGTTTTTCCAAACCATTTGGTGAACCTCCCAAGAAAGTTATCCTTTTTTTTCTCGTTCATCTTAAGCCACCTCCTTCTTAGGTGCTATTTTAGCCCATAGCTGTGAAAGCTTCTTTCTTACAATAGGTGTACTGAGTACAACCAGGACTATAACCACCACTGCCTTATAAGCTGATAATGCGTCTGAATTAACATTCATCTTATAAAGGGTTGTTGTAAGGAACTGAATAATATATGCTCCAAGAACGGAGGCTGTCATATTAAACTTACCACCACTAAGTGCATTTCCACCAAGGGCAACTGCAAGGATTGCATCCATCTCTATATCCTTAGCTATAACTGAATAGTTAATAGTTGAAAGACGACTTACCTTTATAAGTCCTGCCACTGCTACGCAAAGTCCAAGAATTACAAATGTAAGAAACTTTATAAATTCAGGATTAATTCCGTTAAGTCTTGATGAAGAACCATTTATACCAACTGACTGGGTATATAGACCAAGTGTTGTAAATTTCAGAACAAGCATGATCACTATAACGCATATCATAGCTATGAAAAATGGTGTAGGAATCGGGATTCCAGGTATATAGCCTCCAAAATATCCAAAGGATGGCTCGCTTATGATCGGGAGCTCATTATTGTTAATCCAGGCCGCAATAGAACGTCCTGCTGTGAATAAAATCAAGGTGGCAACCATAGGCTGTATCTTGAAATAGGCTACCAGTATTCCGTTAAATGCACCAAAAAGCATTGAAACTATGCAGGCAGCTAAAAAGGCTACGATAATAGGTGCCTGAAGTGTTTCAGGTCTGGAATCTCGTCCACATAATACCCTTAGAATAACGCTGCCGGCTATAGCAATGGTGGCACCAACCGATATGTCCTGTCCACCTGATGCTGCAGTTACAAGAGTCATTCCTATAGCAAGAATAGCAAGCTCTGAACCGTAATCCAGAATTGTTATAAGGTATCCAGAAAGAACCGGATTACCTGCACTATTTGTTCCAAGACTAATCTTAAAAAATGAAGGATCAACTATAAGATTGAAAATGGCCAGAGCCGCAAGAGCAGCAATTGGTATGAGCAGCTGTTTATTAAAGACTTTTTTGTTATTCATTGCTCTCTCCTCCCTCTGATTTATCTTTCTTATTCGCTTTCTTTATATCACCACCGGCTATGGTTTTCATTATTCCACTCTGAGTCAGATCATCACCACTCAGCTCCCCAACTACCTTTCTATCTCTCATTACCACAAGTCTTGAACAGGTACGTAGCATTTCATCTGTTTCTGAAGAAATAAATGTAATGCTCATTCCTTCAGAAGCAAGCTTAAGTACCAGCTTCTGAATATC
>JAILGP010000240.1 GCA_024696635.1 Eubacterium sp.
TATTGTCTTAATAAATTTTATTTATTTGTTAGTTTTAATTTACAGTTTTAATTTATTGTTTTAATTTACAGTTTTAATTTATAGTTTTAATTTATTGTTTTAAAAGGAAGACTTATATATGAGAGAATTAATAATTGAGGATAAACAGGAAGGTTATAAGCTTCAGAAAATTTGTTTACGTTATCTGGATAAGGCTCCTCAGTCTTTCATATATAAAATGCTCCGTAAGAAGAATATTGTATTAAATGATAAAAAGGCTAGTGGAAATGAAGTTTTAAAGGTTGGAGATTCTATAAAGTTTTATCTTAGTGAAGAAACTATAATGGGTTTTAAATCAGATAAGTCTATATCAGATAAGTCTATATTAGAATGTTCTTTAGCTAATAAGAATTCTGATAAAGGTCCCCAAAATAAAAGCATATCTGATAAAAAAATTAAAAACTTCGAAAGTCTTATTGTTTATGAAGATAAAGATATCATAATCCTGGATAAGCCTGTAAATGTTCTTTCACAAAAGGCTGGTCCAAAGGATTATTCTATTAACGAAATGATTATAGATTATCTTCTTGAAAGTGGAAGTATAAAGAAAGAGGATATGCAGTTTTTTAGTCCTTCTGTATGTAACAGGCTGGATAGAAATACTGCTGGTTTAATACTTGCCGGGAAAACACCTCATGGATCAAGATACCTAAGCTCCCTGTTAAAGGAAAGAAGCTTAAAGAAATATTATATGGCTGTTGTAAAAGGTAATTGTAAGGCTTCTGGTATTCATAAGGCTTATCTTAAAAAGGATGAGAAAAGCAATAAGGTTACTATCAGCAATAATTTCGGAGGTAAGGATAGTCAGTATATAGAAACAAGTATAGAGCTGCTAAAATATAATTCCAAAGAAGATATATCACTTCTTAGGATTGAACTAATAACGGGTAAGAGTCATCAGATAAGAGCTCATCTTTCTTATCTTGGTTATCCAATAATTGGCGATTTAAAATATGGAGATAAGACTTTTAATAATAGCTTTAGAAGTAACTTCAAGGTCTCTAATCAGCTGCTTAAGGCTTACATGGTAGTATTTCCAGAGGGAAATGAAAAGGTTTCGGGTAAAATTATTTCAGTGAAGCCTGATGTCATCATAAATAAGCTTTTTGGAAATATATAATTAAAGATAAATAAGAATATATTGTTCGATTTAAAAATAACTAGTTTGATTCTGTTACTTAATAAGGAAAGAATGTTAAAATGGCCACTTGGAAAACAAGGGGACTTAGAGGCTCTGCCTTTGAAAGTCTTATTAATTCTACAAATGAATATTATAGGGAAAAGGGCCTTGCTCTTGTGCAGAAGATACCTACACCTATTACACCCTTAAAGTTTGACAGCGAGAGAAAGCTTATTACTGAAGCTTACTTTGACAAAGATTCTACGGTAGATTATATTGGTGTAGTTCAGGAAATTCCTGTTGCCTTTGATGCTAAGGAATGCAAAACTGATACATTTTCCCTTCAGAATATTCATGAACATCAATATAAATTCATGGAAGAATTTGAAAAACAGGGTGGTGTAGCTTTTGTTCTTATTTTGTTCACTGAAAGAAATGATATGTATTATTTGAGATTCAGAGAATTAAAGGAGTATTTTGACAGAATAAAAAGGGATAGTCATCCTAAAAATTTTAAATATGTTGAGCTTGAGGATGATTATTTTATAAAATCAAAGGGTCCTGCTATAGTTAATTATCTTGAAGGACTTAATCTTGATTTATCTGAAAGAGATTAAAAACTAAATTGGTTTTATATATTTAAATTACATTTAAATATAAAACATTATTTGGGAATTTAAAAATATGTAGAAAGGAAAAGTGATGTTTAAACCATCATAAGATAATTCTATGTTTGATTTTTACAGAGTAGCAGCCTGTGTTCCTGATGTTAGTGTAGGTAACACAGAATATAATCTTACAAAGATTCTTGAAAAACTGGAAGAGGCTTATAATTACTCCGCAGGTATTATAACATTTCCGGAGCTGGCCATTACAGGATATAGCTGTCAGGATCTTTTTTTCCAGGATAGTCTTTTGACTGCTTCAAAAAGGGCCTTAAAGGAAATTATTGATTCCACAAGTGGCAGAAAAGAGGTTGTTATAGTAGGTGGTCCTCTTATATATGATTCAAAGCTCTATAATGCAGCGTATGTAATAAAGAATTCCAAGCTATTAGGAATTGCTATTAAAACATATATACCTAACCATAATGAGTTTTATGAGAAAAGATGGTTTTCATCTGCGAGAGACCTTACTGTTTCAAGTCTTACCTTATCAGAACTTGGATTAGGTGGTGATAAGATAAATGGTCAGGATAATGATTATATAATTCCAATTGGTAATAATATTATTTTCGATATTGAAGGCTCCTTAAAGTTTGGAGTGGAAATATGTGAGGATTTATGGGGACCTATGCCTCCTTCGAACATGCTTGCCTTGGGCGGTGCAGAGCTTATAGTAAACCTTTCTGCCAGCAATGAAACTATTGCCAAACGTGAGTATAGAAAGGGTCTTGTACGTCAGCAGTCGGCTTCCTTAATTACAGATTATTTGTATGTTTCAGCCGGAAGTTCAGAGTCAACGCAGGATCTGATTTTCTCTGGACATTCTTTATTATGCGAAAATGGTTCTGTTATTAATGAGAACAGAGAGTTCATAGCTAATGATTATATAATGATTGCAGATATGGATCTTGGTAAAATCAGACATGACCGTATGAAATCCACTACATTTACAGATAGTGTAAATATGTTTAAGGATGAAATAAGAAAATTAATTATTCTTAAGGTTACAGATTCTCAGATTCCATGCTCAGATGGTAAATATATATTAGTAAATAAAACTCCATTTATTCCATCAACCAAGGCAAGACGTCTTAAGAGATGTAATGAAATATTTGATATGCAGGTAGGTGGTCTTGTTAAAAGATTACAAATCACAGGCTCCAATCCTGTGGTTGGAGTTTCTGGTGGAATGGACTCTACACTTGCCCTTCTTGTAGCGGCAAGAGCTTTGGAGAAGCTTGATAGGGATCCTGATGATCTTATAGCAATAACTATGCCCGCCTTTGGTACCTCTGATAGAACTTATAACAATTCTCTTGAACTTATAAATGCACTTGGAACCGAGCCTCTTATCATAGATATAAAGAAGGCCTGTATTCAGCATCTTGAGGATATTGGTCATGATGGAGAAAGTAAGGATGCTGCTTATGAAAATACACAGGCGAGAGAGAGAACTCAGGTCCTTATGGATTATGCCAATATGGAAAATGGAATTGTTATAGGTACAGGTGATTTGTCAGAGCTTGCTCTTGGATGGTGTACCTATAATGGTGATCAGATGAGTATGTATGGCGTTAATGGTAGTATTCCTAAAACACTTGTCAGGTGGATGATTGATGCTGTGGTTGAAAATGATATTTTCCCTGAAGCATCAGATGTATTAAGGGATATTCTTGATACACCTATTAGTCCTGAGCTGCTTCCTCCTGATGAAGAAGGAAAGATTAGCCAGAAGACTGAAGATAAGATTGGACCTTATGAACTTCATGATTTCTTTATTTATTACAGCATGAGATTTGGGTATTCTCCTGCTAAGATTTATTTCCTTGCAAAGAAGGCCTTTGAGGGTAATTATAGCGAGGAAGAAATTAAGAAATGGATGACAATGTTTTATAGACGTTTCTTTACACAGCAGTTTAAAAGAAGCTGTATGCCAGATGGTGTCAAGGTTGGTAGTGTATCCTTCTCTCCAAGGGGTGATCTTAGAATGCCAAGTGATGCTTCTTATAATATATGGATGAAAGAATTAGAGAATCTATAAATATATTATATGTTCTTTGTTAAAAAATATTAATAGGTAGTTTATTATGAATAATTTAGTAAAAGAAAAACAGGAAAAACAGAAACCCTTTACAATTGTATCAAAGGATGCCCTTTCTGTTCTTCCTCCAGAATCAGAACCTGACAGACAGGAATACTATATGGACCTGTGTCATGAACTTATAGAAAGTTATATTGCAAAGAAGGGGAAAACTCTTTCCTTTAATGTGACCACCTTTGGCTGCCAGATGAATGCTCATGATTCTGAAAAGCTTATTGGAATACTTGAAAAAATTGGTCTTGAGGAAAAGGAAAATGAAGATGAGGCAGATGTTGTGATCTTTAACACCTGTACTGTTCGTGAGAATGCTAATCAAAAGCTTTATGGTCATCTTGGTTCCCTAAAAAAACGTAAAGAATCAGGAAGTCTTAAGATTATAGGTATATGCGGATGTATGATGCAGCAGCCTGAAATAGTTGAACATATAAGAGAAAGCTATAGATTTGTGGATTTGGTATTTGGTACATTTAACTTCTATAAATTGGCTGAGCTTTTGTATAATAGACTTGTTGGCGACTCTATGCAAGTTATAGAAGTTCTTGAAAAGCCTGATGTAAATGTGGAGCAGCTTCCTGAAAAAAGAAAGTTTTCCTTTAAATCAGGGGTTAATATAATGTATGGCTGTAATAATTTCTGCACCTTCTGTATTGTACCTTACGTAAGAGGCAGAGAAAGAAGCAGATTACCTGAGGATATTCTTGGAGAGGTTAAAAGACTTGCAGACCAGGGCTATGTGGAGGTAATGCTTCTTGGGCAAAATGTTAATTCCTATGGAGTGAACTATATTGGCGACCAGAGTAAGAGCAGAATCCTCGCTGATAATCCAGATTATAATTTCCCTGATCTTATGAATGACGTTTGTAAGATTGAAGGAATTAAAAGAGTTCGTTTTATGACTAGTCATCCAAAGGATCTTTCTGATAAGCTTATTGATGTTATTGCAGAAAATCCTAAGATAGCAAGACATATACATCTTCCAGTTCAGTCTGGTTCCACAGAAATACTTAGAAGAATGAATAGAAGATATAGTAAGGAGGCATATCTTTCCCTTGTGGAAAGAATAAGAGAGAAGCTCCCTGATGTATCTCTTACAACTGATATTATGGTTGGTTTCCCTGGTGAAACAGATCAGGATATTGAAGATACCATAGATATTATCAGAAAGTCACGTTATGATCAGGCATTTACATTTATTTATTCAATAAGAACAGGTACGCCTGCTGCAAAGATGGAACAGACAGATCCTGATATTGTAAATGAAAGGTTTAATCATGTCTTGGAAGTAGTAAGAGAGGTTTCTGCTGAGGTTAGTTCCAGATTCAAGGGCAGTACAAAAGAGGTTTTGGTTGAATGTGAAAATGACCATATGCCAGGCTTTGTTACCGGTAGAATGGATAACAATCTTCTTGTACATTTTCCAGGAGATAAATCACTTATAGGCAGTTTTGTAAATGTTTATCTTGAAGAGGCAAAAGGTTTTTATTATCTTGGTAAAATTGTAGACTGATTATAAGTAATATATTTTTTATACTAATAATAATGACTTAAAATATTCTTAGAAATGGACGTGAAAAATGATAGATAGATCAAAATTATCACCGATGATGCAGCATTATCTTGCTACTAAGGATCAGTATCCGGATTCAATACTTTTTTACAGGCTTGGTGATTTTTATGAAATGTTCTTTGAGGACGCACAGCTTGTTTCCAGAGAACTTGAACTTACACTTACGGGAAAAGATTGCGGTTTAGAGGAGAGGGCGCCTATGTGTGGCGTCCCTTATCATGCTGCAGAGCTTTATATTGGAAGGCTTATTGAGAATGGACACAAGGTAGCTATATGTGAACAGGTCCAGGACCCCAAACTGGCTAAAGGTCTTGTAGAACGTAAGGTCATAAGGGTTGTAACTCCTGGAACCAGCATGGGCGATAATGTTTTAAAGGATGATAAGCATAATTATATCCTTTGTTTTTCAGAATATGAAACAGGTGGACAGATAAGAGGTACTACCAAATATGGAGTGGCAGTTTCAGACATTTCCACAGGAGAATTTCTTGCTACAAGTGTAAATTCTATAAATAAGGTTATTGATGAAATTGTTAAATACCAGCCTAGTGAGGTCTTATATAGTAAAAATGATAAATTTGTTGACAATAATGAAATTATGTTAACTATATCTGACCTTTTCCTTAAATCTCATATAACCGAGAGCATAATAAGCGATAAGGATTTTAAATATGATGAAGGGGCAGAGGCTATTAAAAAGCAGTTCAGAAGTCAGTCGCTGGAAGGTCTTGGATTAAAAGAAATTCCAGAAACTGTTTGTGCTATTGGTGCTTTATTAAAATATTTATATGACACTCAGATGAGTGCCATGAATCAGATAAATAATCTTGTTTTATATTATGCTAATGAATATATGGTTCTGGATAATGCAACAAAGCGTAATCTGGAGCTTACTGAAACCATGAGAGATGGTTCAAAAAGAGGCTCTCTTTTATGGGTTCTTGATAAAACTAAAACTGCCATGGGAGCAAGACTTCTTAGACAATTAGTGGAATCGCCCCTTATGGATTCGGAAAAAATTAATGACAGGCTGGATGCTATTGATTCCATGACAGTAAACTTTATATCCAGAGATGAGATGAGAGAGTATCTTTCAGCAATTTATGACATGGAAAGACTAATGACTCGTATTTCCATGAGGTCTGCAAGTCCAAGAGATATGCTTAGTTTTAAATCATCTTTAAAATATCTTCCTGATATAAGGAATATTTTAAATGAATTTTCTGGTAACCTTATTAATAATATTTATCAGGATTTTGACTGTCTTCAGGATATATATGAACTACTTGAATCAGCAATTTCTGAGGATGCCCCCATAACTGTAAGAGAGGGTGGAATATTTAAATCTGGCTATAATGAAGTAATTGATAATTATAGAGATAAAAAGCTTAATTCTAAAACTATTCTTTCAGAACTTGAAGACAGGGAAAGAGAGGCTACGGGTATTAAGAATCTTAAGATAAAATTTAACCGTGTATTTGGTTATTTTCTTGAGGTTACTAATTCCTATAAATCTCTTGTTCCTGATTATTTTATAAGAAAACAGACTCTTACAAATGCAGAAAGATATACAACTGATGAACTTACCAAATTATCAAGTGATATTCTTGGGGCTGAGGAAAATCTTTATGGATTTGAATATGATGAATTCGTAAGACTTAGGGATAGGCTTGCAAAAGAGATAATAAGAGTACAGAAAACCGCTGAATATATTGCTCTTATTGATGTAATTGCTTCTCTTTCTTATGTTGCATATGCAAATAATTATGTAAGACCAGCTATTTCAAATGACGGCCTTATAGATATTAAAGGCGGCCGTCATCCCGTTATAGAAAAAATTCAATCAGGTAATGATTTTATTCCAAATGATACATTACTTGATAATGGAACTAATCGTATTATGGTTATAACTGGTCCTAATATGGCTGGAAAATCAACCTTTATGAGACAAACTGCACTTATATGTCTTATGGCCCAAATGGGTTCATTTGTCCCTGCAGAAAGCGCTTCTATAGGTATATGCGACCGTATATTTACAAGGGTTGGAGCTAGTGATGATCTGTCACAGGGACAATCTACCTTTATGGTGGAAATGAGCGAGGTTGCCAATATTCTTAGAAATGCGACACGAGATTCTCTTATTATCATGGATGAAATCGGAAGGGGAACTTCTACCTTTGATGGACTTGCTATTGCCTGGTCTGTAGTTGAATATATAGCTGATAGTGATGCACTTGGGGCTAAGACCCTCTTTGCAACCCATTATCATGAGCTTACTGAACTTGAAGGAAAGCTTTCTTCAGTTAATAATTATTCTATTGCAATAAAGCATGATAAGGGTAATCTTATATTCCTTAGAAAAATCATTAGAGGTGGAGCTGACAGATCCTATGGTATAGAGGTTGCACGCCTTGCTGGAGTTCCAAAGATTGTTACTGAAAGAGCTAAGGAAATTGCATCCTTCCTGGCAGAGGAAGATATTACTGGTAAATCAAGAGAGCTTGATGTAGTAACAAAGCATAAGAAGACCTCTGATAAAAAGGAGGAAAGTGGTCAGCTATCCATGTTTGCTTCAACAGAGGAAATCAATATTACTGCTGAGCTTAAATCGCTTGACCTGGATAATATGACACCTGTCAAGGCCATGCTTTATCTTCAGGAGCTTAAGAACAGACTGAATTAGTAAACAAGCTTTCCTTGCTTTTAAGGAGCGATACCATTTGAATTAATAGATATGCTTTTAGGGGTTTATTATAGGGTTAAATATAATCTAAACCAGGGAGTTAAAAATGATTAAAGTACTTGATCAACATACAATAGATAAAATAGCAGCAGGTGAAGTTATTGAAAGACCAGCATCTGTAGTTAAGGAGTTGGTAGAAAATTCCATAGACTCAAAGGCTACAAGAATAACCGTTGAGATTAATGATGGTGGTACTTCTATGATCAGGGTTACTGATAATGGCTGTGGTATAGAAGCGGATGATGTACGTAAAGCATATCTAAGTCATGCTACTAGTAAGCTCGATAATATAGATGATCTTCTTTCCATCAGTTCTCTTGGTTTCAGAGGAGAGGCTCTTTCAACTATTGCTGCGGTTTCCAAGGTGGAAATGGTTACTAAAACTCGTGAATCCCTTACAGGAATCCGTTATGAGATTCAGGGCGGTAAAGAAATTGATTTAAAGGAGGTTGGAGCACCTGATGGTACAACCATTATAGCCAGAGAACTATTTTTTAATACTCCTGCCAGACTTAAATTTCTAAAATCAAATATGACAGAAGGCTCCTATATAAATGATCTCATGTCCCATATTGCTCTTGCTAATCCTGATGTGAAGATAAAGCTTATATCCAATGGTAAAACAATTATAGATAGTCCTGGTGACGGAAGACTTAAAGAAACAATATATAGTCTATATGGTAAAGAAATTACTAAAGGTTTACTTGAGGTAGAGTATGATAATGGAGATGATATTAAGGTTACAGGCTATATAGGTAAACCATATCTTTCCAAGGGAAATAGAAGTTTTGAAAACTATTTTGTAAATAAAAGATATATTAAGAGTCCTATTGTGAACCGTGCTATAGAAGAGGCTTACAAAACTCATATTATGCAACATAAATTTCCATTTACAGCTTTATTCTTAGAGCTTCCTCCTTATATGGTTGATGTAAATGTACATCCAGCTAAAAGAGAGTTTAGATTTGATAATGAGAAGGCTCTGTTTTCTGCTGTATTTCATGCTGTTGCAGAGGCACTTAAGGGTAAGGAAATGATTCCGGATGCAGATGCTGATTATGGGGTTAAACAAAAAATATATACTCCTTTACCACCTGAAAAAATTGTTTCCTCAAGACCCATAAGTCCTGGTTTATCAAATCAGGAAATACACTCATTATTTAGTATGGGTTCAAGGACTTCCATGAATCCGGTGAGAGATAAGCATCCAACATCATCTGATGAGTCTTCTATTTTAGGTGACCATAAAAAAGATAATATTATTAAAAACAATGATATGGATCAAGTTGAAGACAATGTAGGCCCTTCATCCTATAAAACCTCTAATAATAGTGATGCAGGATATGGTGCCAGCCGCTCCACCCAAAGTTCTAGCCAAATTCATAAGAATAATGCAGCAGCTGGTTTTGGGATTCTTGATTCACTTTTACCTGAGGAATATAGAGATAAGTTATCTGAGATAACCAGTCAAGGTAATAATACACAATGCTCTAATAATTCAATTAATAATTCGTTTAATACGAATGTAATAACGCCTGACAATAATAGATCAGATAATATAGATAAATCAAATAATATA
>JAILGP010000001.1 GCA_024696635.1 Eubacterium sp.
ACATATAATAAGCTACAATTATAGGATATATTTTTATTATTTATTAATCCTATAATTGTAGCTTATTATATGTAATTAGTATTTATGTAAACTAAATTGGTTTATAGCTTCTAATTGTTTTTTGATGGGGAAAATATTTTAACAATTTTACAGACATATTCTTGGTTTTGTTTTCAATCATAGATATATGCCAAATTTGGAGGTTAATTATGAAGAATAATTTTGAAACTAATAACATGAAAAATATAGCTAAAGTTGAGAAGGTTAATAATATGGTTAAAAATATGGATAATAATATTAAAATCACCCAAAATACTAAAATAACTAATAAAATCGAAGACATTTCTTATGAGGGTGAACCTGATAAGAACCAGCTTATGGAAATTATAACAGAAGCTTCTGAATTAGATGAGTTTGATGAATTTATTGATTCTGATATAGATTATGAAGATGCATCAGATATGGCTTCAGATTCCGAAACGTATTCTGATAATGGTTCTCCAAAATCAAATTCTTCAAAGAATAAAGATTTAGAAGACTGTGTAGATATAGATCTTGAGTACAGAAAGGAAATCAGATCAAAGATGCTTCTTAGTCCTGAAGAAGAAGTTGAATTAGGTAAGAAGGTTCAGTTGAAAAAAATAGCTGAGAGTCAGCTTAATTCGGAACTTATAAGTTATATGAGTCCGGAAGAAATTGATCAGCTTAAAGAAATTGTTAAGCTTGGTATAGAGGCAAGAAATACATTGGTTGAATCCAATTATAGACTTTCTTATAAATTAGCCTGTAAATATAGCCCTATTTATCATATGGATAGACTAGATCTGGCCCAGGCTGGAAATTTAGGACTTATTACCGCGGCAGATAAGTATAATCCTGAAATGGGCTTCAGATTTTCAACCTATGCTACATGGTGGATTAAACAGTCCATGACAAGGGAGAGAGATAAGACATCTTCATCCATCAAGCTTCCGGTACATAAGAATGAATTGTTTAGAAAAATTAATACTTACAAAAGCCAGGTATTTACTGAAACAGGAAAATATCCAAGTGAGTATCAGATATTTTATTTTTTAAATAAGGATAAAATAGATAAATATATTTCGGCATATACAAGGGCTAATGATAAAAAGCCTTCTGAATATACTGTTGTTAATCATTTTTCAAAAATATATAGTAAGTTTTTAAGCTTATTACAATGTAAAACTGATGTTTGTTCACTGGATACTTATATAGATGAGGATGAATCTACTTCATTAATGGATATGGTATCTGATGATAATGCTCTTATTCCTGAAAAGGAATATATGAAGAAAGCTTTAAAAGAAGATTTAAATAAAGTGATGGACAATCTTCCTGAAAGACAGGCGATGGTTCTTAAGATGCATTATGGTCTTGGCTTTTCAGATTCTGCTGTAGCTCCTAGAGAAATGACACTTGAAGAAATCGGAAAAAAGATTAATGTAAGCAGAGAAAGAGTCAGACAGATTAAGGAACAGGCATTCGTAAACATAAGAAAAAATCCCTGGATGAAGGAGATATTAGAACCCTATTTTAAGGGGTAATAATATAAAATCTTTTATATTATAATTTGATTTTAAAATTTAATTCTAATATACATCCCTAATTTATAAATAGGTGTCATAAGTTTCTTATGATGCCTATTTATTACTTTCAATATACTATGTCATTTATGTGCTATTTGTGGTAAAATATTAAAGGGTTTTTTTGTTAATATCAGGGGTGTCATATATGAAAATTATTTCTAAAAAAAGTATTTTATATACCATAGGAATAATAATTTTGGGAGTTTTTATTAATCGTGGGATTAATATTATAGCTTCCTTATTTGGTTTGCCTCTGTATCTGGATTCAATAGGTACAATGTATATAGCCGTAATAGGCGGAATATTTCCCGGGATGATGGTGGGCTTTATTTCGAATATGATTGGAGGAATAAGTGATTCATCAACCTTTTATTACGGGACAATAAATGTTCTTATTGCATTTATTACTGGTATAGCAGCAGAAAAGGGCTGCTTCGAAAAATTTCATAAGATATTTGCTGTTTTACCATTTTATATAATCTTAAGTATACCCTGTTCATTTTTAACATATATTCTTTTTGCGTTTTCTATTGGAGATAATGTTGCATCACCTATGGTAACTAATATTCATAATGCAGGTGTTCCTGTTTTGCTGGCCCAGATATTGGGGGATTTTACAGTTGAAATACCTGATAAGCTTATTTCCCTTATACTTGCATTTGTTTTTATAAAAATCACACCTTCAAAGGTTAAAGAAATATTTGATACAATATCAGGTCGTAAATTTAAGAAATTATTCGCAAAGGGAGATTCAGACAGAAGAAGCTCGCTTCGTACACAAATTTCTTTTGGTATTATGATTGCTGGGATTTTAATTGTACTAGTTGCATTTTTTGTGTCATATAAAACTTATATGGAAGCAAAAATTGGTGGGATTTATGATGGTACTTATGATATAAAGGCCTTGAGGACAGAAACTTTGCTTTATAGTGGGAAAATGCTTTCAGCTGTTTTGGGACTTCTCCTTTGTATAGTTTCATTTACAATGGTTTTGGCTGATAGCACTATTGTTAATCCACTTCACAGAATGGCTAAAGAAATGAAGCGTTTTGCTTATGATAGTGATTCTGGACGAGATAGGTCTGTTAGAAAGATTGAGTCTCTTGATATTAATACTGGAAATGAAATCGAAGAGCTTTATAATGCATTATCAAAAACTGTTAAGGACATAGATAATTATATTGATATGACATCTGAGCAGGCTCAGCAGATTTCTGAAATGCATGTTAATCTTATTAGCACACTTGCAGATATTGTAGAGAGCAGGGATGCTGTTACAGGCTTTCATGTAAAACGTACATCAGAGTATTGTAGGCTTTTAGCCCTTGAACTTAGAAAAGAGGGGAAGTATACAGATATTCTCACTGATGAATATATAGATACACTTACTATTGCTGCACCATTACATGACATAGGAAAGATAAGGATTCCTGATGCTATACTTAATAAGCCTGGCAGACTTACTTCAGAAGAATTTGAGGTTATTAAAACTCATACTATTATGGGTAAAAAAATGCTAGAGAATACTAAGCTTAATATTAAAGATAATCAATATCTGGAAATGGCTCAGGATATAGCATATTATCATCATGAATGGTGGGATGGTTCAGAAAGGGCTTATCCGGAAAAGATTTCTGGAGAGAGCATTCCTCTTTCAGCAAGAATAATGGCTGTTGCAGATGTTTTTGATGCGTTGATGTCAAGGCGCCCTTATAAGAGTGCGTATTCCTTTGAGGAAACGATTAGTATTATGCTTGAAGAAAAGGGGAGTCATTTTGATCCTGCAATAATAGATGCTATGATGGCAATTCAGGAGGAGATGTCCCTGGTCTCTCAAAAATATTCGGATTAAAATATAATGATTTAATGTTTGTGTTTAGAAGATAAAATTAAAGATTATAAGGGTGTCATTATGGCACCCTTTATATATTAATAATCATATTTGCCAGGAAAGTATAAATGTGATATTATGCTGATTTACAAAAATATTGCTTGGATGAAAATATGATGACTGGAGGAAATATATTATATGAAGTTTGTTATTCAGAGGGTATCGAGTGCTTCTGTAGAGATAGATGGTAAGCTTGTTGGCCATATTGGTAAAGGTTTTTTTGTTCTTATAGGTGTATGTGACCAAGATGATGAAGTGATAGCTGATAAAATGCTTAAAAAGCTTTTAGGAATGAGGATTTTTTCTGATAGCCAGGGTAAGACTAACTTATCTCTTTCTGATGTTAGAGGCTCTCTGCTTCTTGTTTCTCAGTTTACTCTTTATGCTGATTGCAAAAAAGGTAACAGACCCTCATTTATTAAAGCTGGATCACCAGATCATGCAGAGAAGCTATATGATTATATTGTAGATAAGTGTCGCCAATGGGCCTTAGAGCAAAACAAGGAATATGAATTATCTATAGAAAATAAAATAGAAAATAAAATAGAAAATAAAATAGAAAATTTAATGGATAATATAAATACTGAAGAGCAGACGAATCAATATATGAAAGTTGAAACGGGAGAATTTGGGGCATCCATGAAGTGTAGTCTGGTTAATGAAGGCCCTTTTACAATAGATTTGGATAGTTCAGAACTATAATTTTTTTATTAATAATTTATTAGCAAGGAGCGAATGGTTTAGAAATGAGCAGACATGATGATTATGATGAGTTTGATACATATACAGGTAACACAGAATTTACCAGTGGTGCCAGTTATAGAGGAAACTCAGGTTATGATAATTTTTTAAATAATCAAAATATGAATAATCGAAATAATAATGTAACTCCTGATGGTTATAATCCTGAAATGGATTCTGCATTTATACAACATCCTCTTGGGGGATCATCCCATTCGTCCAATTCTTTTAATGATTCCTATGATGATTCCTATGATGATTCCTATGATGATTCCTATGATGAGTCAGAAATGTATGGAGATGAGATGAAAAAAAATCCACAGACATCAAACAAAACCAGAAGGCCAGTTCCTCAAAGAAAGAGGGTTGAGCCTGAAACCTATGTACCAAGGAAAAGAACCTATGATCCTGATCAGTTGATCAGCGATGACGATTTTGAAGATACTTATGAGTATAGCTATGGCTCGGATTATGAAGCTGAATATGAAGATGAATATGAAGATGAGTATGAAGATGAATATGATGAGTACGAAGAGGATTATGCTTCAGCAGACAGGAGAGAACTAAGAGAAGAAAGAGAAAGAAGCAATAGAGAAAGAGAAAGGAAAACAACTCAGAAGAAGAGTAAAAAGGCTGAAAAAAAAGCCAGAGAAAGAGAAGAGGCAGAAATAAGGGCTCAGATCAGAGAAGAAAATGCCCGTAGGGAAAAAATCAGAAAGTCCGAGGAAAAAAGAATTAAGAGAAAGAAACATCCTATTAGAAGATTCTTTCTTACACTATTAGTTATAATTCTTGCTCTCTTTATTGTTTTGAGCATGGCTCTTGTAAATGTTACAAAGAAATTTAATCATATAGATACAGAGGTTTCTCAGAGGACGGACTCCATGACTCATTCTGTGGTTAATATACTTCTCATAGGTCAGGATGCCAGAGAAGGACAGGAAAATCAGCGTTCGGATACTATGATTATTATGTCTATTAATCAAACTAAGAATTGTGTATGTATGATTTCTATAATGAGAGACTGCTATGTAGAAATACCAGGTTATGGTGGTAATAGAATTAATGCCGCATATGCTCTTGGAGGAATTGATTTACTGGATAAAACAATAGAAGAAAACTTTAATATCAAAATCGATGGAAATGCAATGGTTGACTTTGAAGGCTTTCTTGAAGCCATGACGGCCCTGGGAGAACTGGATATTACTCTTACTGCCGAAGAGGCTGCATATATGAATGAGAATCCGGCACTTGGATCAAATAATGATGAATCTGATGAAGTGTGGGATCTTAAGGAAGGACTTAATACTCTTACACCTAGTCAGATACTTTGTTATTCTAGAATGAGATATGTGGGTAACTCAGACTGGGATAGAACACAGAGACAGAGAAATGTTATATCAGCTGCTTCAAGCAGGATAAAACATGGTCACCTTCTTAGTGGATATAATATGGCTACAACAGCCGCTCCTAGCATAACAACTGATATGGAGACTATGGGAATGGTAAGAGTGGGACTTGGAGTTATGACTGGTGGAGATATGAAGAGCTACCGAGTTCCAGCTGATGATACCTATTATTCTGATAATATAAATGGAATGGCTGTTCTGGTTCCTGATATAGAAGCTAACAGAAATCTCATACAGCAATATATAAATGGAGAATATGAGGATGAGTCAGAAAATGAAACATCCCAGGAATAAATTACCAATACTTGTAATAAGGGTTGCATGTTATACTCTGACTAAAGAAAAAATATACAAGTAATAAAAGATAAGTAATATAATAAAAAGCCACATTTCTGATAATGGATAAGCATTCGGAATCAGAAGTGTGGCATTTTTAATGTGACTTGTTAAATATTTTTACAGATTTACCTGAGGAAGAGTAGAAATAGATTTCTGAAGCTCTTCATCTGTTGGGATATAATCACTCATTTCACCATCATTAAACTTCTGGTAAGCAACCATATCGAAATAACCAGTACCTGTAAGACCAAATACGATGTTCTTAGCCTGACCGGATTCTTTACATTTAAGTGCTTCATCAATAGCAACCTTTATAGCGTGGCTTGATTCAGGAGCAGGGAGTATACCTTCAACTCTAGCAAACATTTGAGCTGCCTGGAATACACTTGTCTGTTCAACACTTGTTGCTCTGATGAGTCCCTGATCATAGAGTTCTGAAACAACTGAACTCATACCGTGATATCTAAGTCCGCCAGCGTGGTTAGCTGAAGGAATAAATCCAGAACCAAGAGTATACATCTTAGCAAGTGGACATACCTTACCAGTATCGCAGAAGTCATAAGCATATGTACCTCTTGTGAGAGATGGACATGATGCTGGTTCTACTGCAATTATTTCGTAGTCAGCTTCATTTCTGAGCATCTGTCCAGCAAATGGAGAAATAAGTCCACCCAGGTTAGAACCGCCACCTGCACATCCTATGATTGTATCAGCCTTGATACCATACTTATCAAGAGCAGCTTTTGTCTCAAGACCAATAACTGACTGATGAAGAAGAACCTGTGATAAAACAGATCCAAGTACATAACGATAGCCTTCCTGTGAGACTGCTGCTTCAACTGCTTCAGATATAGCGCAGCCAAGGCTTCCTGTTGTTCCAGGGAATTCTGCATTAATCTTACGTCCTACTTCAGTATTCATTGATGGTGAAGGAGTAACCTTAGCACCATATGTTCTCATAACTTCACGTCTAAATGGCTTCTGCTCATAAGAAACTTTAACCATATAAACCTGACAGTCAAGATCAAAATATGAACATGCCATGGAAAGGGCTGTGCCCCACTGACCCGCACCTGTTTCTGTTGTAACACCCTTAAGTCCCTGCTTCTTAGCATAATAAGCCTGAGCTATAGCTGAGTTAAGCTTGTGACTTCCTGATGTGTTATTACCCTCAAACTTGTAATAGATGTGAGCTGGAGTACCAAGTTTTTTCTCAAGGCAATAAGCTCTTACAAGTGGAGATGGACGATACATTTTATAGAAATTAAGTATCTCCTCAGGAATGTCAAAGTAAGGTGTGGTATTATCTACTTCCTGCTTAGCAAGCTCTTCACAGAAGATATGAGAAAGTTCTTCAACAGTAACTTCCTGAAGAGTTCCTGGATTAAGGATAGGTGCTGGTTTTTTCTTCATATCAGCACGAACATTATACCACTGTTTTGGCATTTCATTTTCTTCAAGATAAATCTTGTAAGGAATATCTTTAGACATAACAAACCTCCTTTTTGAATAAAGAATTTTTCCACATAAATACGAAGTGAATTATATCATACATTTTATCTGTAAGAAAGATGAAGTTTATTGAGGTTA
>JAILGP010000010.1 GCA_024696635.1 Eubacterium sp.
AATTTATTATCTGAAATTTATTATCTGAAATTTATTATCTGAAAAAAATATAAATAATAAGAAATGGTGGTGAAATAATGAAAAATAATTTGACTAATATCGGCGATACACTTGCAGCCTTCCGCAAGAAAGCTGGTCTGACCCAGATTGATGTTGCAAATGAACTAACCAAGGCTGGTTATCCGATTCAGAACAAAAGTATTTATGCATGGGAAAAAAATAAGTCCACTCCTAACCCTACTCAGTTTTTATTGCTTTGCAAAATGTATGGGATTACAGATATCTACACAGAATTTATAGGTCCCAATCCCGATGATCCCTTTGTTCTTCTTAATGACGAGGGTAAGGAGAAGGCTCAGGATTTCATAAGAATCCTAGGACTTACTGATGAATATAGTGTAAAGAACAGCCTTAAATATGTTCTTGATAAAGCAAATAATTCTGATGCAGAAACATCTTCTGACTATGCAGCAAAACAAAGAGAGCTTCCACTTTTTCTGCTTGCTGCATCTGCCGGTCCTGGTGAGTTTGTAGACAGTGATGCCCATGAGATGGTTGTTGTAGGCAGTGAGGTTCCTGAATCCGCAAGCTTCGGTATAAGGCTTAATGGTAACAGTATGGAACCAAGGTATATGAATGGTCAGATAGTCTGGGTATACAGGACTGCAGAGCTTTATGATGGTGATATTGGGATTTTCTATCTAGATGGTCAGGCTTATTGCAAAAAACTCCACAAGAATAATGGAACTCTAGAACTACTCTCATTTAATCCTGATTATGACCCAATTCAGATTACTGAAGATAGCGAATTTAAAATATTTGGACGGGTTGTTTCTTAGTATAGCTACTAATATAGTCACTAATACATTTCCTGATATATATTCTATCCTTTTACCAAATCACCTCGTCCATCACTTGCTATAGGCGAGGGTAATTCAGAAAAAAACGAGTTAAATAGTAATATTTTTGCTACTATTTAACTCGTATATAAGCTATGTATTTAAATTAACGCGCTACAATCGTTTTTCAATGACTACCTTATTATATCAGTACCAGACATTTTATTGCTCAAACACTAGTCTCCTTATTGCACCAATATCATTCCTCATGACTATGTCCACCGTCATGTTCATGGTCATGGTCGTGGCACTCTTCACCACTCTGATCATGTTCATGTTCATGGCACTCTTCACCACTCTGATCATGTTCATGGTCACCGTCACTTAATTTACTGCATTCGTCGCATTTACCTATGATTATGGTTTTGGAGGAGTTGATATCAAGTCCATATACGGAATGAAGCTTCTCCTCAAATTCATCTACAAATGAATTCTCCAGATGGAAAATCTTTCCACATTCGCTGCATTGGGCATGCATATGCTTGTCACAATGCTTATGTTCCTCTGAATATTGATAATACCATGCATCCTGATTAGGCTCTTTAAATCTTAAAAGATCTCCCTGGTCACAGAGACGGTCCAGATTCCTATAAACAGTGGTTCTATTAACTCCCTCCACCTGATTTTTAAGATAGTCATATATTTCACGTGCAGTAAATCTTTTCTCACGGTGTTCCTTCAGATATGATAGGATGCATTCTCTCGCTTTTGTTTTATATACATTTTTCATTACTGTCACCATTCCTGATTTATTGAATACCCAGAATCACTATAACATAAAAAGTCCGAAGATACAAAGTTACTTCTAAAATAAATTAAAAATGACTAACTATTCCCACTTATTAATAATATTATCAATATATATTCATCAGCTTCTTAATCATATTCACTTCAATCATTTCCCATAACCCCATATTGTCCTTGGTAATTCATCGACCGAATACTCCTGATATGTAACCGTATTCAATAACATTTCCATATGTATTAATATCGCCTTGCTCAGCTATATTAAGGTAGTCATAGTAGAAATCATCCGGTCCAAGGAAGCTTTGATCAAACTCAAGTTCCATATCAAGGTCAGGCTTACCCTTCATGGCATACACATAAACTGTATAGGTATGGTCACCAGAGCCAACTGGAGGGTAAGGTCCAATATACTTAAAGCTTTCATCCTCTGCATATTTATCCTTATTGGCTCCTGCCCTAAGTTCTGTTTCCCTTATGTCTGTTGCCAACCAGTGAACCCAGTTATTTGCAGTTTCATCTACCATGTAGATCACATAATATTCAGCACCCTGTACCCTGGAAAAACTAATCTGAGGAGATAAATTATTTTCTCCATTATCACTACTGGTGTTGGTGATTTCTAAGTCCCATTTGCCATCCTTTAGATTTGTAGAGCTTATCTCCAATGTTGCTTTGGCTTTAAAATCATCAATGGTCTCATCATAAGAAGAATTCCGTGATTTATATATATAATCAGTCATTGTATTGGCCGTTAAGATTGTAAATGCAGCTACAAGCCCCATTACAATGAGTATCCAGGATGCTTCCACAATATTCATTCGAGGCTTTTTGTCACTTCTGACATCCACATCATCAGCATATTTTTCTGTATCTTCCTGCTTTTTAATGAAACCACCAACTATAATAAAGAGAAGGTGCCCAAATATAAGCATGAAAAATAGCACCATTGAATCACTGACATATTTACGCCATCTGACAAAATACACAATATCGAATATAATTGCAAAACCATACATAATTATAGACAGATAAAATGCTTTTTGACTGTCTGATGCATAGCGGTTTTCAACCACCTGCTTTCGTGGAAGCTTGGCAAGATCATTATCATAATCCCTTCTGCTTTCCGGAACTTCAAATGTATTCTTCTTCAGCCTCGCCAAATATAAACTTGAGCTTATCAAAAGGGCAAGGCATAAAAGAAATACAGGGATTGAACCATTTCCCAGAAGAATAATAGGGATAATTGCTGAATTTAATGCATCCGTTGCCTCCTGTGGAAGCATAAGCAATATAATATAAACTAAGGAAAAAACTCCAGTCAGTATTGTGACTATTTTTATAATCTTATTAAATTTTTTATCATATTTAATTGGTATCTTCATATTCTCACACTTCTTAGCCACATGATAATTCATAAAATAAGCTTACTCCGCATATACCTTAATAAGCTGTTCCTGCATTTGCTTCTTTACAGATTCCGGCTGGGTGATTATCACATTTCCACCGAGGCCAAATATCCATCCAAAAAACTGGGGGCTGACAACAACATCTACATTTACCAGGAAATGTTCTTCGTCGCCTTTAATAGGTTTCATCCTGACATCCTTACCAAACTGATCGACGATTACATTGGACATAGCATTGGTACATTTGAGAGTAACATGTTGCTCTTCACCATCAAACATATGGAAAAGTTTCCTTGTGTATTGGGACTTATCTATGGCTTCAAATTCCTTCTTTCCTTCTCTTACTTCATCAAGGATCTCATAGTCATCAATTTTATCAACACGGAAATGTTTAATCTTCTGAGCCTTTGAATCATAAGCTATCAGGTAATAATTTTCATTATCCCAGTAAAGAGCCCAGGGACTAATTATGTAATAATCTCCACTATTTCTATATTTCTTCTCGCCATTTATGTCCCAACCAAAATATTTAAATCTGATTTTCTTTCCCTTTGAAATAGCTGTGTGGAGGGTATCAATTACATAATAAATAGTACCGTCCATGTTTTTGATTCGACCTGATACCAGCACTCTTCGTTCAAGAAATTTAGCATCATAGTTACTGACCAGGGAGCCAAGCTTCTTTATCAGCTCCTTGGTTTTATTCTCTGTTAGGAACTTGGAGGATTGGATTGCATCAACCAGGAACTTAAGCTCGGCCACTTCAAACTCTCTGCTTCCACAGTAGTAGTCAGTTACTGATCCATTTCTCTCCTTCATGATTTCTATTCCGAATTCCTGAAGAACATCAATATCATTATATAAACTCTTTCGATCAGCCTCTATTCCATAGCCATTTAGCTTCGCAATAATTTCAGGCATGGTAAGGGGATGATCCTCATCTGTCTCTTCCAAAAATATTTTTGATAAATATAAAAGCTTCTGTTTCTGTTTTGCTCCTCTTGGCATGACTTACTCCTTAGAGATCTATAACAATTAAAGCAAAACTCTCCGTCAAACATTTAAACCTAACGAAGAGCCACTTGATACAATAAAATTTATAGTTTTTTGGAAATGTCAGCGCAAGCCTCCATTGCATCAATAAGACTAGCTCTGAAGCCTTCCTGCTCTAAAACCTTGACAGCTTCAATAGTTGTTCCTGCAGGTGAACATACCATATCCTTAAGCTCGCCAGGATGCTTCCCGGTCTCAAGCACCATCTTTGCGCTACCGAGAACAGCCTGTGCAGCAAATTTATAAGCTTTAGCCCTTGGCATTCCAAGCTTTACCGCTCCATCAGCCATAGCTTCTATCATCATGAATACATAAGCTGGAGAGCTTCCGGATACTGCAACTACACTGTCCATAAGATTCTCAGGAACCACTTCCGCCTGACCAAAGGATGAAAGGATTTCAAGTGCCTTACTGGTTTCTTCCTCTGTTACGCTTGGTGCAGGACTAACTCCTGTCATACCCTCGCCAACGAGAGCTGGTGTGTTAGGCATAGTTCTTATTATCTTAAGCTCTCTGCCAAATGCATCGTTATACCAGGCAATGGACTTACCTGCAACAATGGATATAATAAGCTGTTCTTCCTTAAGAACATCCTTTATTTCTTCTGCGACTAAAGGAATAACCTGTGGCTTAACAGCAAGAAGAATAATCTCTGACTTTGAAACCACCTCTTTGTTATCACCTGTAACATTGATGCCAAATGCATCTGCAGCCTTTTTTCTTTCTTCTTCAACTGGTGAAGAACAAATTATTTCATTTCCACCTATAATACCCTTTTTTATAATTCCTCCGATTATGGCACTAGCCATATTTCCGGCGCCTATAATTCCAAGTTTCATAAACTCATCTCCTTAAAATATAATAAAGTTAAATAATCTTTTCCACTTAAATCTAGACCCAATTATTAATTATGTAAAGAATTAATAATTATTCTATTCTTATCAGATTATCATAGATTACCACATTTTAAATGATTCATCCACATCTTATTATCATACAACAAGGCTCTTACGATTCTTAGCACCTACAATTCCATTTTGATTTTAGGATTAATTAGAAATGAATATGTATATTGTACAACAATTAAATAATATTATAAGTCAATATTTTTTAAAAACCAAATAGCTAATATCATAAAAATTGCCCCAATCAGGATATTAATTATCAACACAAAAAGCGACATAATACCAAATACAATAAAAGAAAGAACTGGAAATACAAGAACAAGTAAAAAGTTTACAAGAATCAAAAAAATCGACACATTATTGTTAGAATCAGCATAGAAGAATACTCCCGCAATCACTGATAAAACAATAGAAATAACACAAACTATTATTACAATTATATTTAATGTAGAAGCATCAATATAATTTCCCAGAAATTTCTCAGCCATTCCATATACTTTATCCAACAAATAATATGAAAAATACAGATTTGTCATTACTAGACAGGCAAAGTATAATATACTCTCCATTTTAGTTAATATATTTTTATCTGAACTTAAGTCCGTAATACCTTCTCTTATTATTCCTATTTCTTCCGAAACAGGCCGAGCAATATCTAGATTCACATCAGCATTATTATGTATTTTCTGTTTTAACAAGTCTGTTCCTGAAGGATCAACAATCATTCTTTCCTTTAATATATTTAGCCTATTTGAAAAATAATTAATTCTGTTTATTTTCCTTCTACTGATTAAATCATCAGCAATCCTCACAATCAGCAAAATAGAAAGAGGAACAAAATAAAGTAGTCCTAATAATCCAGTTTTTGAAGATGTGAATATCAATAAAAAGAGACCAATAAATATCCATAAAAAGTTCAGTGTAATATTAACTATAAAATTATACTTGCCTGTTTTATACCTTTCTTCCTCTATAAGGTAGACAAGATTAGATATTGAAGATTTTATGTCATTAGCCTTCGTTTTCACCTCTGACTGATATATATTTAATTTTATATTATCATTAATATTAGCCATGTCAGCTCCTATCTGAAGTAGTCACTAAAACCAATAGCGGCATCCTTCCCATAAACTTTAAAAGCAAACAAACCCTTCATATTGTTACAAATTATTCCTTCATTATTATATAATCCCATTTCTGCAACCAAGGGATTTATCACTAGTCCCTTTAACATATGAATTTTCTCAATTAGTGGTGAATAGGATTTATATAACCTATCAATAGAATTATTTTTTACACATTTAAACGCCCCTATTTCCGTCAATACTTCTTTAGATTTTTCATCCAGAGGGCTATAAACATTTTCCTCTCTCACCAGATTATGGATATATTTATAAATTCCCAAGGGACCATAATCACTAAAATAATTTAAAACCAATTTTTTCTTACTTTCATTACCATTTTGGGCTAGTACTTCTAAAAAGTAGAATATATACATATATCTAGCAAACTCATTATCTTTATTCTTAGAAATACTATCCATAAAGCTCTTAACCGCTTGTAGAAAACCCTTTGAAAGTATGAAACCATATAATTCAGGATACTTTTGTGGTTCAGATAATATTAATAAACGATCTTCTTCGTAACATAGCTTAGGACTTTCAAGTATATAATCTATCAGCTCATCAATACTTGAGATATAATTTCCCATAAACTCAATACCAGGAACACCTGAAAATGCATAAGCAAACCAATAGCGTCCTATTTCTCCATCATACTCTGAAGCAAAGTTTTCAATCTTGTCGATCAATGATCTGCTTTCATTATCAATACTTATGCCTTTACTGTTATCCCGCCATGACGAAATCACTCTTTCCTTTAAAAGGCCTGACCAGAATTCAGATTTCCCCTCCTGCAGCATACCTTCCGCCAACTCTTTAAAGCTGTTAAATGTAACGCCCTTCCAGCATATTGGTCCCGTAGGATATAAAAATGTCAAAAAATCAGCCAAGCCCTTATCACGAGATATACGACCTTTATCACATTCGTCAAGCTTGTTCTCTAAAACTCTTGTATATCTTGGGCTAAAAGACTTGAAGAAATTAATAAATAAATCTCCAAACATCTGTTTTTTTGCTTCTTCCCAGTTTCCCTTATTTGCTGTAGCTGCATTGAAGAATTCGGCCTCAGATTTATAGTCACCTCTTAAGCCCTGGTAAACATTTCTTCCCCATGCATTTGAATTTTTAACATAATATGGATTATCCAGCCATTCCTCAACATCTCCATATGTAAACCTTTTTGTATAATCAAAGCAGCAGAGATTCTGAACTAGATTCCTGATCTTATCATAATCCTCATCCATTCTTCTCATAGGAATCTCATTCATTGAATTAAACATACTCAGTTGTTCAGGTGATAAGCCATCATAAACATATCGTCCGTCATATAAACAGGCAATGGTAACACCAAAGGAATAGTAATCACTTGCCTCAGAAAAAAAGCTATGTCCATTAATAACATGAAATGTTTCTGGTGCTGAAAAACCAGGGGAAAAATCCATGTGTACAGTCCCTTGAAGGTTCAGATTCATGTCATTTCTATTATTAGAATTTGCTAGTCGGGCAATTCCAAAATCACCTATAACAATTCTGTCCTGCCCATTTGCATCCTTCATCTTATAAAGATTATTAGGTTTTAAATCCCTATGATATATTCCAGCCTTATGAATGCTATGAAGACTTTCATTGACTGCCCTAATAATCTCCTTGATTTCATCAAAGCTATAATTCTTATATTCACCCATATCTCCACTTTCAATATATGGATATATGTCAAATAAATACTTTTTCCCATCTAATTCTATAATTCCACCATCAATATAAGGTAAAACACAGTTTTTACCTTCTTGAGATTTAAAAAATTTCACTATAGTCTCATGAATCTGAGCGTGCCTAGTGCTTAATGGATTTATATACCTCTTGATTACAAGCTTATTATTAGAAGCATCAAGTCCCATAAAAATTTCTGACTGTCCACCCCTTTTAGAAAGCCTTTTTAGAACCTGGTATTTCTTACCTGCCTGGGTCTTAAATATAAACCCTTTTGAAATAATATCTGATGCATTATTAGATCCACTCACTAGAGTTTCATCGCCATATTCTGTTCCACTCACTAGAGTTTCATCACCATATTCTGTTCCACTCACTACAGTTTCATCAAGAATACCCATAACATCCTCCTAATCTTGGATTATACATCCCTCCACACCCCTGAACCTTCATCATTTTCATTTTGACTAATAAAAATAAGCTTATCTCCAGCTTCTCCAAGCTGACATACATAATGGGATGACCTTAACCCATCCTTATCCAGGGTATCGGAAAATACATTGATAAACTGGTTCTCAATCATATTTCCAACCCCTCGCCCACCACTTTGTCTATCAAGAACTGCCTTATGTTTAACATAAGTCATTGCAGAATCAGTCATTTCAACCTTTAAGCCCTTTTCCTCTTTTAGTATACTTAAGAGCTTATTAATTTTTTTCTCACATATTTCCTCGGCAAACGCCTTATCAATAAACTGAAATACTATAATATTATTTTCACCAAGACGGTTTAAAAGCTCTGGTCTTCCATTATTTATAAAATAATTCTTTACACCATCTTTTAATTTGCAATTTACTTCTTCCTTAAAACTATCACTGTCTGCTTCTTCAACATTTGGAATTACAATGGTAGGCTCTCTTTTAGGATTAGTTTTAAGGAAATCATCTGATTCATAAACAAGCTTGGTTGTCCCAATATTACTGGTAAATATAATAAGGGTTTCCCCAAAATATACTGTATTTCCCTGTCCATCAGTCATTCTTCCATCCTCTAGAATTTGCAGAAACTTATCAAGTATGGACGGATGAGCTTTCTCTATTTCATCAAAAAGTAAGATACAAAATGGTTTTTCCTTCAATGCATTAGTAAGCTGGCCTCCACCTTCATACCCAATATATCCTGGAGGTGCTCCAAAGAGCTTAGCCTCGCTATGCTCTTCTCTAAACTCACTCATATCAAATCTAACGCAGGCATTTTCATCTCCAAAGATGGCTCTTGCAAGGGCCTTTGCAGTTTCTGTTTTCCCAACCCCTGTAGGCCCAGCAAAAAAGAGTGCTCCCTTAGGTCTATGCTGTCCCTTTGAATCCATTAAACCAGAGAAGCCTTTGATAGCTCTGGAAACAACTGTCTTAACCTTGTTAATGGCTTCCTCCTGACCTATTACATTTTCAAGCTCCTTATTAACACGATTCATAATATCGCTGCCAAGCTTATCCCAAGGACTATCTATTATTCCATATTTATATAATCGGAAGGCCTGGCTGATCTGGTCGGGTGAATAATTATTTTTTCTTGCAAGCTTAAGAATCTGCTTTATTTCCCTCATCTGAAGCCCTTCTGTTTCAGCAAGGAACTGGGCTCCAGCTTCATTATCCGGATTACTGAGTGTACTATATATATCAAAGGGTTCATATAGATTAGAAATATAATTTCTTTTTTCATCTCTTTCAGGAAGGGTGACAGTTATAGCTCTGATTCCAGGATTATTAAGATAAAACCAGTCGGGTATATTCTTATAGCTATCCACCAGCATTATAAAACCGTTACAGATAATATCTCCCTGAATAGCATATGTTGACTTCAAAAGATTTGTATACATCTCATTAGACCAGGTCTGATTTTCATTCAGCCCATCATACCTGGAAGAAAGGTCTAATATAAATAAAACTTTTTTGGATATGGTATCACCTGCCTGCAGAGAATTATTATCGGTTATTCCACGCCTTACTATCTGACTCATCTGAACAAATCGTCTTGAATCATCCTTTAGACTTAAACAAAGTGTATTTCCATGATCCTTTAATTCTTCCCTTGTGTTGTAACCCTTCAGATACTTCTGCAGAAGATTTCTCTGATCCTGAAGAGTGTTAGCATGACAATAAAAACCATAAATAGGGTCAAATATTATAATATCAAACACATCAGTATCTACCATTGATTCAATAACATGATATATATCATCTGAATCATAATACTCTATCTGACCATTTTCATAGGTATAATACGGATATTCATCATATATCTCTCCATCCATTATTATTGCCGGCTTTATTGATACAAATGTCTTCAATTCTCTTTGCCAGTTTGGTATCATCTTTTCATTCATAATTTAATTCCCTTCACCCTTGCAAAGCATTTTTACTCATAATTCCCGTTATAATAGTTGCACTATCTGTATTAAAGGTTTCCAAAAGCCTCCCCCCTGCCATATAAGAATCATAAAGAGGCTTTAAATCCATATTAAAGAAATGTATCTTCTGGTTCTGAGAACCTCTCAACACAAATTCTTCCTTATTAAGCTTATCTATATATCTTCCATCTATTAATACGTCCAGGTAGTCTAAACAGATTTTCCCTGCCGTCCCAGCACTTCCATTTAATATTTCTTCTAATGTAAAACCTGTATACACAAGAATATCGTTGAATGTAGTTCTCACAGATTTTAATACTTCTAAAAGCTTGTCAGATTGTTCAAATGGATCTCCACCAGAAATCGTCAGCCCATTGCATTCGCATTTCTTTGCTGTATCAATTATTAAACTGGAAAGCTTGTCATTATCCATACCATTTTCAAAAAAAGGCTGCATTTCCGGAGATATACATTTATAGCATTTTTTTGAGCACCCTTGTGTCCATAAACACACCCTTTCCCCGGGGCCCAGAGAATGAACTGGTGCAAGCATTCTTGATACAACCACTTTCCTCACCCCTTACTAAGCTTCTTCTATCTTCACCATAAATCTAAAGGAATCCCTTTCATAGCCAAGAGATATAATATCCCCTGGATGTAATTCGACTCTCTTTATATTATTTTTTTCTTTTTTATAAAGAACACTATTTACCATAGTTCCATTGGTGGATTCCATATCCTCCAAATACCAGCGATTATTTAAAAAAAATATCCCACAATGCCTTCTGCTGGTTTTCTTATTCTGTTCCAGATATTGTCCCATCATTTCATTTCTGCCAATAATCAGCTTATCTTCCACATCACCATTTTCTATTTCACATTGATATTCTCCATATCTTGCAATAGTTTCTTCAAGTGGAAGGAGTTTCAATATACTTTTACTGACAGAAAAATTTTCATTCCGATTAATTATTGGACTTTCTGTTTTGTCTTCCGCCTGGTCTATTAACTTACCTTCTGTCTGGTTTTCAATATTATTTATACCAGCCAGAATATTTCCCCAGGCTGCCTGTCTTGAGTCTTCATATTGAGAATCCTCTTCCAGCACCTTATTTCCCTGATTAGTTGTATCTCCCCTATCGCCATTATTCTCCTGATTTAAAAGGTTATTTTTACTATCCTTATCAGAAACCTTTTCAAGGTTTGGATCATACTCCTCGGGGATTACTTTGCTTATCTGACGTTTTCTACATCCCAGAGCCTGACATATGGAAAGCTTATTATTAATATCCGTCATATAATATTCTTTCCCACATCTAGGACATATCTGCCTATATATTTTATCTGCCTTAATCACCTGGATATCCTCTTGTGATAAGCTGGAGATTTGATCATCTACCTTCATTGGGTCGATAATAGAAATATCCTTATTGCATTTTCTGCAATTTGAAGAATCAAGCCTGTTATAAGTATTACATTCCGGACATTTTTTACTTAAATAAATCATAATGGCCTCCACATATTTTTCATATCTCCTCCATCCTCATCTCTTCTGCCTGTTTGGGCATTCATGTTAAGCCATTGTGAGTGATAAAGGACTTCCTGTGATTGTCTTACAATATTTATATCCGTTGAAAGAAACCAATTTTTTCTTAAGGCTTCCTCCAGCTTATCTAGCAACCTACAATGCTCCTGCTGATTATCCTTTATTGCCTGAATATCAGATTCATCTCTGGCAATTACGTCCATAGAAATGTTACCATCTTCATCCTTTATGACCTGGAGATATGTTTTCTCATCCATACCATTATGGGAAAAAGAATAGAATACAGTACTTGAATTATTCTTCCACTCATAGGATATGATTTTATTACCGATCACTTCTTTACCCTTCAGAGTCTTTCCTGCTAATTTCTCCACATTCTCATCACTACAAACCTTATAACCCAGCTTTTTAAGCTCCATCTCCCATGCATAATTTATATACATATCTTTTCCAAGCTTTTTATATATCTCGGCACATTCATTAAGTCTCTTTCTTGCTGTATCCAACCTATTTATCTCATCTTCAAGAGACTTTATACTTCTGAAATACTTTATATTATGAGGAATCTCAAGCATAGCTGCAGCTGCGGTTTTATATGTCTCATATAAAAATATCTTATCATTTATTAACTCCTCATTTTTATTAAAAAGGCTATCGTACATGCAAAGAGAATTCTCTAACTCACCTATACCTAAAGAAAGATCATTTTCTGATATAGCTGGATCCAAAAGCTTCTTAATTTTAAACTCCACGCCCTCAAAAATATTTGCATAAAAAGCTTCAACCTCTTCAACCAGACCATATTTTTCTGAAACTGAATTAATGTAGTATAATGCAGCTCTTACTCTTCCAGTAACTTCAAATAATCTCTTCTTTAATTTAGCCCTCTCCTGTACCTGAACTGGTGCTACTGAAACATCGTTGCCACAACCATTTATCATCTGACTGGATAAGATTTCCTTTTTTATATCTTCTATAGACTTCAAATAGTCCATATCCTGCTTATATTCTTTAACTGATTCTGACATATTATTTATAACTCTTAACATATCCTCTATATTCTCAAGCAGCTTAATGGCGTTTAAATTAAACTTAATTATCTCATTAGCATCTGATACATCATCAAAATCATATATTTCGTCCAGCTTCTCTTTAAAGGATTTATATTCGACTTGACTTATCATTCCTTTCTCTAAATTGTACTTCAACAGCTCTTGATTTTTTTTACACAAATCTAAGACAGAATTTCTATCTGCCATGGCATTTTCCAGAATAAGCTGCTTTTCTTCTCTCTCTTTTCTTGCATTTTCTTCAAGCTTCATAGCCGTCAGTTGAGCAAGGATTACCATACCATGAGTTCCCTTATAAGCCAGCCATCCAGCTCCGGCTATAAGTCCAACACAGGCTATTGCCGGAACAACAGCAAGACCAACTGCAGCTCCAGCCACGCCTAATAATCCCTCTGACGGTGAACTTGGTGTATAAGTCGAACTACTCATAATACTATCCTCCTAATTATTACTAAATATATTAAAGCACCAACAATAAAGGCTTTTTCTGCCTGGGCCATATTGCCCTTGTAATAACTGCAACAAGAACCTGACCAATTGACAAAACAAGGAAAAAGCAAATAATTTTTATTACAATTGCAAATACTTCTATATCTATAAACTCATATAAAATATTAGAAAATAAATCACCAACAATTCTAATATTAAAAGGAATACTGACTATAGTATAAAAAAGGAATATCCAAAGATTCTCTCTCCCCCTGCATATTGGATCAAATGCTATCAAGAATCTATAATTATAATATCCCTTATAGTTTCAAAAAATTTGCACATTTTTATTAAATTCTAATTATTCATGGAAAATAAAAATACAGACAGTAAAAAGCGGCACTTTTTATAGATATTATATAGATAAGGTTGTGACATCTGGTGCCCAATATACTTCACCTGATGAATATCACAGATATTGTAAGACTGGCAAAAAATATATAGTTTACCGCAGCTGTACAGTGGGTAATAAGACCTATACTATGAAGGACAAGGAAGTATATCCTTTTGATGATAAGGAAATGTACTTTTACACAGATAATAATAATCAGATAATTCAGGCAAATGTTTATGATGCCACTAGTGCTGCAAAATACATAATAATAGGTGTATGCTTCCTTATTCTCTGTATAGGTGACTTTATTTACTGCATAAGACTTATAGCTACCATAATGTCCCTTGCTATATCATGGGTTTCCTTACTTACATTATCATAGAATCCTATTATAGGCTCACCTAAAATCAGGCAACTCGGATTAAAGGAAATACAATGGATTAAAGGAAATACAAGTACATAAATTATCTTTTAAAAGCTGACCACTATCTCAGTCCCTTGGCCAAGGGTACTGTTTAGCTTTATATCTGCAGAGTATAGCTCAGCAATATGCTTTACTATGGCAAGCCCCAGTCCAGTGCCTCCGGTTTCCCTGGATCTGCTTTTATCTACCCTGTAAAAACGTTCAAATACCCTATCCTGCTGATCAGATGGGATTCCTATTCCTGTGTCCTTTACAACTAAAATAGGATGATTATTTTCTACTTTGACATATACCTCTACTTTGCCCAATTCCTCATTGTACCTGATTCCGTTTTGAACCAGATTATCAACCATTTCCCTGATAAGGGTTTTATCAGCCTTTATTGTAGTAGGGCTTCCTTTGCAGATGATTCTTATTCCTTTATTTTCTGCCATATGTTTTAAATCATTTATACTTTCCTTTACGATTCCATATAAATCTATGATTTCATAATTTCTTTGTGGTTCAAAGCTGTCCAGCTCCGAAAGCTGAATAATATCATTTACAATTGAAAGAAGGCGGTCTGCATTGTGCCTTATCTGTCCAGCAATTCGGACCTGACCACCCTCCTCCACCATATTGTTTTCAATAAGCTCGGCATAACCTGATATGGCTGTAATAGGAGTTTTAAGTTCATGAGATACATTTGCCGTAAAATCCTGTCTGCTTTTCGCAGCTGCCAGTATACCCTCATGCTGAGAACGAATTTTATTAACAAAGGGCTCTAATTCCTTATAAACAGGGGTAGTGCTGTCGGTCAGATTTTCTGCCATATTTTCCAGAGGCCGCATAAGCTGTCCCGTCAGAAAATGTCCAATAAAAACACAGCCCATAAGGATTACTATGACTATAATTACAATAACAGGAATTGCATTAAAGATAACATTTAATTTGGTACTTGCCTCAGTTGATACCCTTAAAACACTTCCATCCTCCAATAAAACCGCATAGTAAAAGGTATCCATATTCATAGTGTCTGAATGCCTGGTGGTTTTGCCCTCTCCCCTGTCGATTGCCTGATGCACTTCAGGCCTGTTTATATGGTTCTCCATTTTTGATATATCTGCATCATTATCAAATAAAACATTTCCATTCTTATCAATCCAGGTTATCCTGAGATTTTCTATGGTAAGTCCCTTATATTTTTCAGCACTGGTCTCATCCTCCATATTTGTAATGGGAAATGCATCTGTTGCAATTAATAGTTCAGCATTCTGCACCAGGTCATCCATTACCTGTTTTTTGAATAATTCATAATAAACAATGGTTATTCCTATTATTGTTGTCAGAATTGCCACCAGTGCAATCAGACTGAGCTGTGTATTAATCTTTTTTTTCATAATTCATCACCACATTCACTACCTATAGAATAACCCACTCCCCTTATAGTTCTAATCTGCTTTCCACCTTCCCCAAGCTTTTGTCTTAAAGTTTTTATATGCATATCTACAGTACGGCTTTCTCCTTCAAAATCAGCACCCCAGACAAATTGCATGATATTTTCCCTCTTCACAACAATATTCTCATTTACCATAAGATAGCGAAGAAGCTCATATTCCTTCAGGGTAAGAACTACATTTTTCTCACAGCTTATTACCATGTGCCTTTCGTCATCCAGCATTATTTTGCCTACCTGTAGCTGGACCGGAATATCCTCCTGTGAACGACGAAGTAAGGCTCTTACTCTGGATAATAGTTCCATTACGGAAAAGGGTTTTCTTATATAATCGTCTGCCCCATCATCAAGCCCCTTTATCATATCCATCTCACCAGTTTTAGCTGTTATCATAATAACTGGAATTTTCCTGGTTTTTATATCATTTCTTAGCCTTCTCACAATAGAATATCCATCCTCATCCGGGAGCATAATATCCAGAATAATAAGGTCAGGGATTATCTCTTCCATTTTTTTGTAAAATGCAGAAGCCCTGTCAAAGCCCTGAACCAGGTAGTTGCTGTTTTTTAGAGCCATAATTTCTATTTCCTGAATACTGGGGTCATCCTCTACAATATATATCAAAGCCATTTTATCTTCCTTTCTAAGAAAAGTTTTTTATTCATTTTCTTAGCATATAACTAATATGTAAAACCCCTAAGATTATATTTGTAAAATGCTTGTAAAATGTTATTTAACTTAAAATGACCGGTCTGATCAGTTTCCTGATTAAACCAGCCATTTTCTGATATATACTAAATATCTCCTGTATGGTTATCATAAGCAAATATGACCCATTCCGCTATATTGGTAGCATGGTCTCCTACTCTTTCCAGATATTTATTAATCATAAGAAGATCCGCTGCATATTCCTCATAATCTGTTTGTTCCTGCATTACATCAATCAGATCAGATTTAACCTTTATAAATAATTCATCTACCTTGTCATCATGTTCTATCACTTCTCTTGCCTTGGATATATCATGCTCCACATAGGCTTCCACAGCATTTATTAGCATGTCCGTTGTTTCTGCAGCCATCTTCTTGATATTTTCAACATTTAAGAGATTATTACACTCAGCCAAAAGTATAGTCAGTTCAGAAATATCTGCTGCATGGTCGCCTATTCTTTCCATATCTGTAACCATTTTCATTGCTGCAGTAATTATTCTTAGGTCGCTGGCTACAGGCTGCTGCTGAACAATAAGGTGAAAACATATATTTTCTATTTTCTTTTCTTCCTGGTCTATCTGATCATCGCCCTCCATGATCTGCTTTGCCTTTTCAATATTCTGAGTAAAGAGAGCCTCTATTGCTTCATGAATAGCCTTCTGGATCATGTTGCTCATAATTACCATTTCTTTATTTAAACTATGTAATTGTTCTTGAAATTTAATCCTCATATATTAATTCCCCCTTAGCCAAATCTGCCTGTAATATAGTCCTCCGTCCTTTTGTCCTGTGGGTATGAAAAAAGCTGTTTTGTATCTCCAAATTCTATCAGGTCTCCCAGGAGGAAAAAGGCCGTATCGTCTGCAACTCTGGCTGCCTGCTGCATATTATGTGTAACAATAACTACTGTATATTGCTTCTTAAGCTCTTCCATAAGGTCCTCAATCTTAGAGGTTGAGATAGGATCAAGGGCAGATGTGGGTTCATCCATAAGGAGAATGTCAGGATGTACTGCCAGGGCTCTGGCTATACAGATTCTCTGCTGCTGTCCACCTGAAAGACCAAGAGCTGACTTCTTAAGACGGTCCTTAACCTCATCAAATATGGCTGCCCCCTTAAGACTTTCTTCCACAATAGCATCTAATTTCTTCTTATCCTTTATCCCATGAACCCTTGGACCATATGCAATATTGTCATAAATACTCATTGGAAAAGGATTGGGCTGCTGGAATACCATTCCAACCTTTTTCCTTAGCTCAGTAATATCCACTCCGGGCCCATATATATCCTCATCATCAATAAGAACTTTACCCTCGATTTTTACATTTTCAACTAAATCATTCATACGATTCAGGGTCTTTAGAAATGTTGATTTTCCACAGCCTGAAGGACCTATAAATGCTGTAACTGCATTTTCCCTCATATTTAAGCTGACTCCCTTTATTGCATGGTTCTGACCATAATAAAGATGCAGGTCCTCAACTTTAATTTTTGAATTTTCTTCCATTTAAGTCTTCCTCTAAATAATTTCCTATTTTTATTATTTGCCTAATTTCTTATTTCCCATATTGGATTTAATTCCCTGCATTTCCTATTTTTTCTTTGTAACATCAAACTTATTAGCAAGTTTCTTTGTCCCTAGATTGATAAGTAATACAAGAACGAGTAATACAAGGGCTATTCCAAAGGCTGTATCAAAATCACCTTCACTGGTTGCTGAAAGATATAACTGAACCGTCATGGTTCCACCGGAATGGAATATTTTGGAAAATAAACCTGCCAGGCTTTTAGGCAGCACCTTGGCACTTCCTGCGGTGAAAAGAAGGGCTGCTGACTCTCCCACTATTCTTCCTATGGCCAGTATTACCCCTGTTATTATTCCAGGCATGGAGGATGGAAGTAATATGGTTCGTATTGTGTACCATTTTCCAGCCCCCAGTCCTACAGCCCCTTCCCTATAGCTCTTAGGTACCGTCTTCAGGGCCTCCTGTGTATTTCTGGTAATAAGAGGAAGCACCATAAGTATGAGGGTAAGGGAACCTGTAATAAGAGAATAGCCAAGGCCTAAAGTCTGTCCAAAGAACATCATTCCGAAAAGGCCAAATATTATCGAAGGGATTCCTGAGAGTATTTCTGTGGTAAATTCTATGAGATTTACCAGCTTACCAGGCTTTGCATATTCATTTAGATATATGGCAGCCCCAACACCTATCGGGGTTGCAAAAAGCATGGTGATTAGTATTATCAGAAGTGTATTTACTACATTTCCAGCTATTCCTACAGTGCCCTTAAGTACCGAGGTTACACCAGTTAAAAATCTCCAGCTTATGCTAGGTGCTCCCTTTATAAAAACATAAATAATTATTCCAAGCAGGAGTATTACGGAAAATGCAGCTGACAGATATATGAGGCCATACCACAATATGTCTTTTATTTTTCTTGAGTTCCATTTGTATGCTATATCTGACCTATCACTCATCTAATGTGGCCCCCTTCCTTATTTTTTGCAGTATAAGATTGACTGCCATTATAAATACATAAAGTACCAATCCTACTGTAAAGAGAACCTGCCTGTGTAAGCCCTCTGCATAACCCATTTCACTTACAAGCTGTGTGGTAAGAAATCTTACTGAGTTAAAGGGAAGGGGAATATTTACCGTTCCACCTGCAACCATGTTAATGGCCATGGCTTCACCTAAGGCTCTTCCTATTCCAAGAACCGCTCCTGTCATAATGCCCGATTTTGCGGCAGGAATTGTTACCTTAAATATTGTCTGGATCCTGCTGGCACCAAGAGCCAGAGAAGCAGCCCTTATATCCTTTGATACTGCTCTTATGGAGGATGCGCTTACATTTACCACTGTCGGTAAAATCATGACGGCAAGTACAATAACTGCCGATATAAGATTAGAGCCTCCGGTAAACTGATGATTTTCAGAATCTGCAAATATGATTTTTTCCAATTTATACATAAGAGGGTTAAGTATCATAAGTCCAAAAAGTCCATATATTACAGATGGTATTGCAGCAAGCAGTTCAACCGCCGGCTGCACAATCATAGCCAGCTTTTTATTAGAAACCTCTGTTAAAAATACAGCAGTGAGAAGACCAATGGGAACTCCTATAAGTACACTGATACCAGTTCCCACAATGGATGTAAGAATAATATATAGTATTCCATAGGATGGCTCTTCAGCAGTTGGTTTCCATGTACTTCCAAATAAGAGCTCAAGTACCCCAACTTTGGTAAAAGCTGTGGTACCCTTTGCAATCATGTAGGCCGTAATGGAACAAACCGCAAATATGGCTATTACAGCACATATAGTGAAAATGTATTTTGCTATATTTTCTACAGCCCTTAACTTTGCCTTTTTTTTCATTTTTCACCTTTCTTATTGGGGAAGTATCAAGCCAACTCCTGAAACAACCTCTTTTCCCTGATCGGATTCAATATAATCAAACCAAGCCTGTACAAGTTCATTCTGTTCAGAAATCTGACCCTTAGTAGCCATTACGAATGGACGGTACAGCTGATAATTTCCAGCTTTGATTTCTTCTTCAGTTGCCGCTACTCCGTTCAGGTTAATGCATTTTATAGTCTCGTCTACGGCATCAAGTGATATATAACCAATAGCTCCAGGTGTGGATGAAACCTTTGCCAGAACTCCACCTGTGGAATCCAGCTCCTGGGCGTATTTGCAGGCGTCTTCAATCTCAAGAATTTCTTCGAATGCGCCTCTGGTTCCTGATCCAGCTTCACGTCCAATTACTACGATAGCTTCATCCTTTCCTCCTAACTCACTCCAGTTAGTAACTTCACCTGTATATACCTTGACAAGCTGCTCTGTGGTAAGGTCTGAAAGGGAATTTTCTGTATCAACTATAACTGCGATACCATCGATTGCTACGATATTTTCCACAGCTCCACTTTCCTTTTCTCCATCCTTAAGACCTCTGGATGCATTTCCTATATCACAGCTTCCCTGGGTAAGGGACTCTATTCCTGCACTGGAACCTGTATACTCAACTGTTACAGTAACTCCAGGATTGGCTTCCATAAAACTTTCACTCATGGCTTCACAAAGCTTTTCCATTGATGTACTTCCTGCAAGGGATATCTTTCCAGAAAGCTCTGCACTTTCAGCTTCCTCTTTTCCACATCCAGCCATACATCCCATCATCATAGCTACGCTCATGCAAGTTGCCATTATTTTTACAATCTTCTTTTTCATTATCATTTCTCCTCTTTTCATTTTTCTTTAAATCCTTATCTGACCTCGCGATGACAATGGTCATTTTATTTTTACCTGGTAAAATCCAAAAGCAATCAAATGTAAAAAGTGAGTAAAAAAAAAGAATAGTCATATAGACTATCCTTTCACCTTATTTCTATCATTCACCATGTCTTATTAATATCATGCCTTATTAATATCATACCTTTTTAATATCATGCCTTGTCAATATCATAACTTTTTAATATCATGCCTTGTTAATATCATAACTTTTTAATATCATGCCTTATTTAATTTATTTGCACCTGCCGACTTAGTTAAGCGTCTTTATATTATTCACTTAAGCCAGACTATTTAAATTCAATATTTTATATATGTTTTAAATCTACTAACTGAATCAGCATATCATAGCTTACTCCCTGGGCCGGATTGAAGTCCCATAATAGATGCATTTCCTTAGGATCAAATCTTGCCCTTACATCATTTATACATTGTAGTGCCCCTTCCACAGGGCTTTCTTCCATATATTCATTTGCAAATATTATCTTATGGCCTGCCAGCTTAAGAAATGCACTATTTATAATTGGAATCACCTGATTATTCATATTATGAATATATTTATGGACATAAGCTTCTATTTGGTCAGTGCCTGGAATTATATCTTTAAGACTGAAGAGTAGTGACCTTATAAAGAAGGACAGGGGAGAAAAAAGCTGGCTGTGAAGACCGCTGCAGACCAATACACTATTTCCCTTACCCTTGCCACCTAGGTTAGCATGACCTGCTATTCTGCCAATCAGGTCTTCTTCATTCCTGATCAGCTTATCTGATAATATATCCAGCTCCTTCATAAGAAAATCCTTGAAGCCCTCATTTGTCATGGCTCGTGCCTGGGTCCTTGAATAAATAAGCATACTTTCGAAGAACTCTTCCATGTCTCCTTCTTCAATTCCAGTCAGTGACAGACAGCTGGTATCCACCTTTTCTCTTAACTTATCAGATAGTGAATTCACCGCCTGATTCATTCCATTCTTGTCCACATCAATGATTTTTATAGTGTCAGCATTAGCAGCAAGAAGACCAAGGTCAATATCATTACACCTGCCTCCCCCTACAATGATTATATCCGTCGGTTTTAAATCCATTATTATCTGGGTAAGCTTTTCCCTATATGATGCCCAGTCCTCCCAGGCATTTTTCATTATAAATTTTTCTGTAATATCCTTATATAAGCCCATTATTATTTCCTTTTAAGTTTTCTATTTTCATATTCTATATATAAGCAGCTTTCCTCAAAATTTAATTTTCCCCTTGATATATGGTCTTTTCCCCATCTCTAATTATCTTCTTCCACTTTGAGGAAAATATATAATAAAGAATCATTCCCAACATTCCAAATACGAAGCTTACAGGAAATGAAATCATAAGATAGGTACTATCAAAATGATCAGATATAAGGTATGCCACAGGAATTCTTACGGCCCATAGCATGAGGAAGCTTATAAGTGTGGAGTATTTTATAAGACCTACTCCATTTACTATATTGCTGATTGTATTATATACTGCATAGCACCACTGGCCCGCAAGGGTAATTACCACAAATCGGCTGGCGTAAAGAAGAACCATGTCATCCTGTGAAAAGAAACGTAAGATTGGCATTCTTATCAGCACAAAAATTATTCCGAAGAGTAATGTTATACCGCCTGATACCAGAGGAATCCTGATATAGCCCCTTCGCAACCTGTCGTATTTTCCTGCTCCATAGTTTTGACCTGAAAATGTACTTGCCGCCGATGAGAATCCATTTATGGCAATATTGGCAAGGCTTGTGACACGGCCTGCCACAGATGCACCTGCCATAAAGTCGGAACCATTTTCATTTACCAGGGTCTGTATAACCATATGTCCAAATGCAAAAAGTGAATTATTTATACCAATAGGAAGTCCTATAAGCAGGATACTTTTTAATTCTTCTCCTGAAATTTTCTTTGGTAAAATTGTAAATGCTATCTCAGGGAATTTTTTTCTAATATAAAGTACACTCACAATCCATGACAGATACATAGATAGTATTGTGGAAATTGCCGCTCCCATTACACCAAGACCAAAAACTGGCACAAATAAAAGATCTAGGCATATATTGGTAAAACAGGAAACCATGAGAAACCATAAGGAGGCCTTACTGTCTCCCATTCCCCGTAGGATTCCTGCATTCATGTTATATCCATGATTACCCAGGGCGCCAAAAAACATTATTCTTGTGTAGCTAATGGCCTGGTCCATGGTATCCTCTGGTACCCCCATAAAATCCATGATAAATGGGGATACAATAAATCCAATAATAGCCATTGGAATGCCGCACATATATATAAATGAAATAGATGTCTGGCATATAGCTCTTAGTCTTTCCTGGTGTCCCCCTCCCACATACTGAGAAACAAGTATTGATACCCCGCTTCCTATTCCCAGAAAAACACAAAGCAGCACCTCCACCGGTTGTGAGCTGGTGCCCATTGCGGCTAGTGCTGTTTTGTCACAGAAATTTCCTATTACAAGGGTATCAACAGTTGTATATAGCTGTTGCAAAATATTACCCAGTACCATAGGAATGGCAAAGAGAAATATATTTCTGAATATATCTCCCTCAGTCATATCTATTTTTTTTGAATTCTTATTTTTAGAACTATTTGATTCTACAGCCTTTTTTTCAGACTCTTCTATCTTTGATTGAGCAGCCTTACTTTCTGTCTCTTCTATCTTTGATTGAGCAGCCTTTTTTTCTGCTGCTTCTATCTTTAAATCTCCTGTCTCGCTTTCTCCAGTTTCTGTCTTACTCATGATGATAACTCTTTAATCCTTACTGCTTTTTCTTCTTTTTAAACATATACTTTCGGGCAATATTTATACCCACCTTATAACCAAAGGGTCTTAAATCCTTGTCGGCCTTCTTTAACATTTCCCTTATAGGAATGCTCTGTGGACAGTGTAATTCACATTTGCCACATTCCACACATTGACTGGCGAAGGCTGGCTCCTTGGTAAGTCCCACAGTTTGGGCATACTGAAAACGCCCCGAGCTCTTACCTTCTGTATACATGGTATTCCAGCAGGCAAATGTACCAGGTATGTCAACTCCCTTTGGACATGGCATGCAATATCTGCAGCCTGTACATCCCACCTTTTCCTTTTCATGTATGGCCTTCTTTACCTCTTCCAGCATGGCAAAGTCTTCCTCTGTAAGAGTTCCCGCCTTCATATCATCAGCTGTCTTACAGTTCTCCTTAACCATTTGGATGGAGTTCATACCTGAAAGAACAACTGTTACCTCGGGCTGATTATATAGCCATCTGAAAGCCCACTCAGCAGGGGTCCATTTTCTTGGGCTTGCTTCAAACCTTTTCCTTGCTTTTTCTGGAAGCATATTTACAAGCTTGCCTCCACGAAGGGGCTCCATAATAATTACAGGTATTCCCTTCTCAGCCGCCGCCTTAAGTCCACTGACTCCGGCCTGGGTTACTTCATCCAGATAATTATACTGTATCTGACAAAAATCCCAATCATAATCATTCAGAATCTTTACAAAATTATCAGTATTTCCATGATAAGAAAAGCCTATATTTCTTACCTGTCCGGATTCCTTCTTCTGTTTTATCCAGTCATGTATTCCAACAGCCTTAAGCTTCTCCCACATTTCAATATCTGTGAGATGATGCATAAGATAATAATCCACATGATCTGTTCTGAGACGAGATAATTCTTCATCAAAGTATTTATCAAGTCCCTTGCTGTTCCTTATAAGATATTGGGGAAGCTTGGT